>DASYVZ010000611.1:0-1700 GCA_035936515.1 Solirubrobacteraceae bacterium
GCGTCTGCTGGCGCGCGCTCGAGGCGGCCCCGCGGTCGAACGGGCGACCCTTCGGGTCCAGCGCGAACAGCGACGTGTACGCCGTGAAGTAGATCCGCCGGCCGTCGCTGATCGCCGGGTTGAACGCGCCGCGGCTCGTCTTCCACAGCGTCTTGCCGGTCCGGGCGCCCAGCGCCCAGGTCATGCGCCGGCCGAGGTCCGAGACGAAGACCGTGTCGCCGATGATCGACGCCGCGCCGGAGATCTTCGTGCCCAGCGCGCGCACCCAGCGCGGCTGGCCCGTGCGCGCGTGAAGCGCATAGAACCGACCGTCGTAGGAGCCGATGTACACCGTCGGGCGTCCGCCGCGAACCTGACCGACGGCCGGCGACGCGTAAACGTAGCCGCCCGTGGTGCGACTCCACGCAACCTTTCCGTCGGCGCTCGACAGCGAGTAGACGGTGCCGTTCGTGCTGCCGATGTAGACGCGGCCATACGCGACGGCCGGCGACGAGTAGAAGTTCCCCGCGCCGAGGCCGAGCGCGCCGCCGGCGGCCGACGTCGACCAGACCTTGTCGCCGTTGCTGCGCCGGATCGCGTGCACCCGGCCGCCGTAGTCGCCGAAGTACAGCTTGCCGGCGTCGAGCGCGATCGCACCCTTGACCGCGCCGGCGGCCTTCGCGCGCCAGCGCACGACGCCGTCACGCGCCCGCAGAGAGTAGATCGTGCCGTCCTCGCTGCCGATGTAGATGCGGCCGCGGTCGATCAGCGGCGAGGACTCCGAGCGACTGGGAAGCCGGCGCGACCAGCGCGTGCTCCCGGTCTTGGCGGAAACGGCGATGATCCGGCCGGCGGCCTCCCGCTCGGTGCGTCGCAGCAGCACGGAGTAGATCGTGCCGTTGTGGCACGCCGGCGCGGCGGCGGCGAGGTGGCCCAGCTTGCGCTTCCAGCTCACCCGTCCCGTGGCGCGGGAGATCGCGTACAGCGCGCCGTTGTTCTTGAGCAGGTACAGCCGGCGGCCGCAGAGCACCGGCGAGAACTCCAGCAGCACGCTGCCGCGCCGCGCCCAGGCCTGCCGGTAGGGCGGGCGTGGGGTACGGCGCAGCGGAAGGTGGTGCGTGCGCGCCTTCGAGTAGCCGTAGACAGGCCAGTTGAAGCCGTCATCAGCCGGATGGCCATTGGGGCGAGGCGGCTTGGCGGTCGCGGAGGGCGTGTCCTCGTTCGTGTCGACGAATCCGACGTCCGGATTGAACACGTCGTCGTCGCGGTCGAATGCCGCGACGGAGCCGACGACACCGAGCACGAGTACCACGGCCCCGACCGCGAGCCGCGGAAGCGGATGCTCGCCGCGGGGCGAAGGGCTCACCGCAGGCATGGTAGAGGCCGCGCTCGCGGCGTCCGCCGGTCCCCGCGGCGCCGGGGCACGCGCGAGACTGTCGCCATGACGGACCTGCGACAGCGCCTGCGCGAGCTGCCCTGCGGCAGGCGGCTGCTCGACGCCGCGGCGGGAATGGCGGGCGTGCACCTCGTCGGCGGCGCCGTGCGCGACCTGCTCTTGAAGCGTGTCCCGCGCGAGCTCGACGTCGTCGTCGAGGGCGACGTGAGCGCGCTCGCGTCGCGCCTCGCCGTCGACGCGGACGCCGTCGCCCACGACCACTTCGGCACCGCCACGGTGCGCGACGCGGACTGCCGCTGGGACCTCGCCGCGGCGCGGGCGGAGG
>DASYVZ010000612.1:0-4039 GCA_035936515.1 Solirubrobacteraceae bacterium
CCCGGGCGCAGACGCCTGCCGGGCGCGACGGCAAGCGCGGCCGGGGGCTCATCCCGCAACCCCCCGCCGCCCCGCGGCGGCGGCGTGTGACCGGCGGGCGCGTCATCCGCTGGGCGCTGCTCGCGGTCGTCGGCTGGGTCGCGATCTCGGCGCTCGTCTTCGTCGTCAGCGCGCAAATCCAGCAGGGCAAGGTCTCCGAGGCCAACCACCTGCTCGGCGCCGCCGGCTACCCCGCCTGGTCGCCGAACAACATCCTCGTGCTGGGCTCCGACGTGCGCCGGCCCGACAACGCCGAGCCGGGCGCGCGCACGACGGGCAACGGGCGCTCCGACTCGATCCTGCTCCTGCGCATCGGCGGCGGCGCCAACAGCCGCCTGGGGATCGCGCGCGACACCGTCGTCGACATCCCCGGCGCCGGCCGCCAGAAGATCAACGGGGCCTACTCGATCGGCGGCGCGGCGCTCGCGGTGCAGACGATCGAGCAGTACACCGGGATCGACATCAACCACGTCATGATCGTGAGCTTCGAGGACTTCCCGGCCCTCATCGACGCGATGGGCGGCATCACGTACCGCGGCGGCTGCGTCGTCTCACGGATCAACGGCGGCTTCAGGAACGGCGGCTACACGCTGCGCCTGCCGGCGGGCAGGTCGCACATCGACGGAGACCAGGCCCTGGCCCTCGCCCGCACCCGCAAGAACGAGTGCGCGAAGAACGAGGACGACCTGACGCGGGCGCGGCGCCAGCAGAAGATCGTCGGCGCGATGAAGCGCCGGCTGCTGTCGCCGATGGCCTTCGGGCGGCTGCCGCTGATCTCCTGGAACGTGCCCAAGGCGCTGCGCTCGGACATGAGCGGCCCGACGCTGCTGGGCCTCTTCAGCGCCCTCTCGATCGCCGGCACGCCGGAGAGCGAACTCCTCGGCACGGTTTCGGGGCAGGTCCCCGAAGCCGTCAAGCAGGCGAAGGTGCGGCGCTTCCTCGCGGGGTGAGGCTCAGCTCGTGCGGGGCTTCGCGCTCGGCGCGCTCGACGACGAGGAGGACGACGCCTCGGCCTTCGAGGAGGAGTCGCTCTTCTTGTCGCCCTTCGCGTCGCCCGAGGACGAGTCGTCCTTCTTCTGCGCGGACTCGGCGGCGTCCTTCTCGCGAGCGCGCTTCTTCGTGCCGTAGTCGGTGTTGTAGAAGCCCTTGCCCTTGAAGTGCACGGCGATCGGGTGGAAGACGCGCGTGACGGGCAAGCCGGTGGCGGGATCCACCTCGAGCGGGGGATCGACCATCTTCTGCATGATCTCGAACGTCGTGCCGTCCTGGCGTTTGTACTCGTAGAAGGGCACCGGCGACCCATTATCTAGCATGGCCCCCCGATGCCGGACGCCGCCACCATGGAGAAGATCGTCGCCCTGTGCAAGCGGCGCGGCTTCATCTTCGCGTCGTCAGAGATCTACGGCGGCCTCGGCTCGACGTACGACTACGGCCACTACGGCGTCCTGCTGAAGACGAACGTCAAGAACGAGTGGTGGCGCGCGATGCTCCAGGAGCGCGACGACATCGTCGCCCTGGACTCCGCCATCCTGCAGCACCCGAAGACGTGGGAGGCCTCCGGCCATCTCGCGGGGTTCACCGATCCCATGGTCGACTGCCGCACGTGCGGCCAGCGCTTCCGCGCCGACCACGTCGGTGACCTGCAGTGCCCGCAGAAGCCCTCCAAGCATCCCGGGGAGGGACCGAGCTGCGACCTCACCGAGGCGCGCGACTTCAACCTCATGTTCGAGACGACGATGGGGCCCGTCAAGGACTCCGGCGCGACCGTCTACCTGCGCCCCGAGACCGCCCAGGGCATCTTCGTGAACTTCAAGAACGTGCTGCAGTTCAGCCGCAAGAAGCCGCCGTTCGGCATCGCCCAGGTCGGCAAGTCCTTTCGCAACGAGATCACGCCCGGCAACTTCGTCTTTCGCACGCGCGAGTTCGAGCAGATGGAGATGGAGTTCTTCGTCCCGCCCGGCGAGGCGCCGCGCTGGTACGAGTTCTGGAAGGCGGCGCGGCACGATTGGTACGTCGAGCTCGGGCTGCGCGAGGACCACCTGCGCCTGCGCGAGCACGATCCCGACGAGCTGTCGCACTACTCCAGCGCCACCGCCGACGTCGAGTACCTGTTTCCGATCGGCTGGTCCGAGCTCGAGGGCATCGCCAACCGCGGCGACTTCGACCTCACCCAGCACGCCGAGCACTCCGGCGAGAAGCTCGAGTACTTCGACCCGCAGACCAAGGAGCGCTACGTCCCGCACGTCATCGAGCCCGCCGCGGGCGCCGACCGCGCGGCGCTCGCGTTCCTCGTCGACGCCTACGACGAGGACGAGCTCGGCGGGGGCACCGCCGGCGAAGCCGGTGGTCCGCGCACCGTCCTCAAGCTGCACCCGCGCCTGGCGCCGGTGAAGGCGGCCGTCCTGCCGCACCTGCGCAAGGACGGCCTGCCGGAGGTTGCGCAGGAGGTCTACACGGCGCTGCGCGGCCGGATGCAGAGCGAGTACGACGAGGGCGGCTCGATCGGCAAGCGCTACCGCCGCCAGGACGAGATCGGCACGCCGTACTGCGTGACCGTCGACCACCAGTCGCTCGAGGACCGGACCGTAACGGTGCGCGACCGCGACACGCTCGAGCAGGAGCGCGTGGCGGTCGACGGGCTCTCAGACGAACTGGCGGCGCGGCTGGCGGCACCGTGGAGCTCGCCGAAGCCGGGCCTGCTCGCGAGCGAATGACCGTCGCCTGACAAACGAACGCGGCGCGAAGCGCCGCAGCGGGTAGGGGACTGCGGCGTGAGCGTCGATCTGGCCCAGCGCTACCGCGGCGTGCGCCGCTACGCAGTCCGACGCGCGCGGACGACGTTGCGACACGCGCTGAAAGGAGGGCATCGATGAGGCGCTGTAGCCGCGTGCTGCTCGTCGTGCTCGCGGGCGTCATGATCGGCGGCTGCCGCGACCAGGACAGCGAGCATGCCGTCGAGACGGTCAAGGAGTTCGTCGGCGCCCTCGAGCGAGGCGATGGGCGCGCCGCGTGCGACCGTCTCGCGGAAGCAGGGGTCTCCGAGCTCCTGCTGGCGGCCGTTCGCGCGAGGGTCGACCCGTCGGGCCTCGACGCCCCGGACGCCGAACGCTGCGCGATCGTCGCCAGGCGCCTCGGCGACGAGGCCGACGGGCGCCTGTCGCGGCTGCGGGACTCGGCCGTGACGAGCACCACCGTAGAGGGCGATCTCGCCGTCGTGAGGACGCACGAAGGGGCGTACGAGGTGAGGGAGGTCGATGGCCGCTGGCGGCTGGCGCGCCTGGATCCGGTCGTCGAAGCCCTGACCCCCGGCGCCCCGAAGCGGCGACCGGTGCACCTGACCGTCGTCCGGCCGAAGCTCGAGGAACCGGCGCTCGGCGCCGCGCTGGCCGGTCGCGTCGACGACACGATCGTCGAGATCAGCGGCACGCTCGAGCCGCCCGACGCATCGCTGCGAGTCGACGCCTCCTCGGGCGCGCGGGTCCAGCGTGTGGAGGCGCGCGACGCGCGCTTTCGCATCCGCGCCGCGCTGCGCCCGGGTCCGAACCGGCTGCTGCTCGAAGCCGACGCCCCGAATCGCGACCCCACCGAGCTGTCGATCGAGCTGACGCGCCCCCCGCCATGAGACCGCGGGGGACCCGGCGCAGCAGCGCGGGCGCCCGCATCGCTTCGCTACCGTCCGGTGATGCGGCGTCAGCTGCAGGCGTGGATGGCGCTGGCCGTGGTGACGGCCGCCGGCGCCGTCGCCGGCTGCGGCCCCGGTGAGCGCACAGCCGCCAAGGCGCCGGTCGTCACCGTCGTGCAAGACGACGCGGAGCTCCTGCATCGTTCGCCGAGCCGCATCGCATCGACGCTTGACGACATGCGCGCGCTGGGCGTCGACTGGGTCCGGGTGACCGCCGGCTGGTCGGTGCTGGCACCCGCGCCGCGGGCCACGCGGCGGCCGGCCTTCGACGCCACTGACCCCGCCGCGTACCCGGCGCGGGCCTGGGCTGCGCTGGAC
>DASYVZ010000613.1:0-2719 GCA_035936515.1 Solirubrobacteraceae bacterium
CAGGACTCCCACGCCGGCGGAGGCCAGCACCGCAAACACCCCCATCACGTTCTGCCACCACGGCTCCGTACCCTCGAGAACGTTCAGCACCGAGGCAAACGCGCTGAGCCCGGCAGCGCACGCCACAAGCGTCCAGGCCAACAACGATGCTCGCCGCATCGGGCGATGCTCGCAGGACGCCGGGTGCCAGGGCAAGGCGAATAGGTGCTGGTACTGAGCGCGGATCCGTAGCGGCTCCGATGCCGCGACCCACGCGCCCTCCTACCCGTCAAGCGAGCCTGGAATTGCGGCTGAACGGAGCGATGATGAGAGGCAGGATCACAATCGCCGTGGGGTCACGCTGGCGCTCGGTCTGAGCGCATGCACGAACAGAAGCCGGCGCTGACCGAAAAGACGCTGAAGTTCACCGAGCGGCAGACCGACAACTTCGGCTTCGCCGAGGTCGCGCCGAAGACGAAGGTCGGCGAAGAAGGCCCGCAAAGCCTGTCCAACGCCGACGCGATCACGTTCTCCAGCGACATGCTCAACGCGTCAGGCAAGGACATCGGTGATCTCGACGTCTCATGCGCCTTCACACGCGCCGGCGGATTTGACAAGTCCCACCAGCAGTGCGCCGGCACGGCCACGGTGCCCGGAGGCACCCTAACCCTCCCGCGCGGCGGCCGCGTGTTCGGGGGAACCGACCCGCGCGGAGCGGTCCTCGGAGGCAGCGGCACCTACGCGGGAGCGACCGGGGGCTTCACCGAGGGCGAAGAGAACGACGGCCGCACCCCCTACACCTTTCAGATCTGGCTACCGGACAAATGACGACCCTCTAGCGCAACGGCGAGCCGGCGGCCGCATCCCGATAGCGGTTCCGTTGTGGAGCGGGCGACTCTGCGAGCCAGCGACCGGTCGGAGGCGGATTCGGTGTCCCACCCAGGGACCGGTGGATCCTGGCGGTCAGCGCAACAGCAGTGGTCCGATCTCTTCGATCGGCTTGGCGAAGCGTAGGCGTTTGCGGGGCCGATCGTTGAGCTCGTCGGCGACAGCGTCGAGGTGCTCGGCGGTGTGGATTGAGAGGTCGGCGCCTTTGGGGAAGTACTGGCGCAGCAGGCCGTTGGTGTTCTCGTTGGTCGCGCGTTGCCAGGGCGCGTGGGGGTCACAGAAGTAGATCTCGATGTCGGCGGCGACACGAACCTGTTTCCAGTCGCGCATCTCGGGTCTCTGGTCCCACGTCAGCGACGCGCGCAGCTGCTCGGGCAGCGTCTGAATCTTGGCGGCCAGGGCGTCGCGGACCTGCTCGGGCTTGTAGCCGTCGGGCAGGTGCAGCAGCATCGTGTAGCCGGTCGTGCGCTCGACGAGGGTGCCGATCGCAGTCAGGTTCTTCTTGGCGATGATCAGGTCGCCCTCCCAATGGCCAGGGACCGCGCGATCGTCAGCTTCGGCCGGTCTTTCGGCGATGTTGACCATGTCCGGGATGCGGTGTTTGCGCTGCCCGGGCTGCCGGCACGGGCGCCGCAGCGCCCGCCCGGTACGCAAACAGCGCGCCAGGTCATGGCGCAGCGCGCCGCGGGCTTGCACGTACAGCGACTGATAGATCGTCTCGGTCGACACCCACATCTCCGCGTCATCAGGAAACTCGCGGCGCAACCGACCGGCGATCTGCTCCGGTGAGTAGCGCAATTTGAGATCGTGCTCGACCTTCGCACGCAACACCAAGTTGACGGCGAGCTTCGCCGGCTTCGGGCGACTGGCGCGCTCGTAGGCCAGCGCGTGCGCGGTCGTCGCGCGGTACCCGGCGCCGCAGGTGTTGCGCGCCAGCTCACGGCTGATCGTCGACGGGCTGCGCCCCAACCTGACCGCGATCGCGGTCATCGTCTCGCCGCCGGCGCGGCCCAGCGCGATCTCCTCACGCTCACCGAACGACAGACAGCGCCCTTTGAGATCACGGCCGCGACGCGGCCGAACGCCACCCGCCTCGCGCAGCCACTGCAGCCCGCGCCAGCGATGCGTTCCGGCCAGCGCCGCCGCATCCGTCAGAAACTCGCCGGCCTGCAGCGCTTCCCAAAACGGCTGCACTCTCTCGGCGACCAACCGGTTCGAGAACCTCATCATCAACATCCTCAGATCATCAGGGTGCTGCGATCACCGCGAGAACCCAAGGAACCTTGACCGGGACGGTGCTGGCGCGAGCCGTGCAGTGCTCGACGCCGAGTTCGGCGCTACCTACTCCTCATTGTCTGAGGAGAGCGTCGCAGAAACGGCGCCTGCCGCTCCCTGCATGTGCGTAAGCGGCACTCGCGACGAGCGGAATTGCGCTGCCGGGTGGCGCAGAGAGCCGGCTGAAGTAGCCGCCGGCTTGATCGTCCCGGTCAACCATGTCTAACATCGGGTCGTGTCTTCGGCCGCCCCGCCGGACCTATCCTCGTCAAAGGACGACCTAGAGGTACACGTCAGGGAACGGACGGAGCACCGGGCGAGGATCGCCGCAAGAGACGTCGGCTCACTCATCCCGGCGATCGTTGCGGTCGGTGCCGCTCTCGGTTACGGGGTGCTCATCCTCTCGTACAGCGAGTTCTACGCGGAGTTGGGGGTTCGACCCGGCGACGTGGGCCTCGAGTTTGGACCCGGCCTAGGGGGCATCGCCGGAGTTGCGGTCCTACTGATCGGGGGCGGGGCAGCCGCGGGATTCCTCTACGTCGCTCTCTCACGTTGGTTGAAACACGGGGACGCCGAC
>DASYVZ010000614.1:0-3552 GCA_035936515.1 Solirubrobacteraceae bacterium
CCCCCGCTCTGGCCCGCGTGCGCCCGGACGCGCGCCAGAACGCAGGCGCCCGCCAGGACGCCGGCGCGCGTCGAGTCGCCGGCGCCGCCGAGTCGCCGCTGACGCGGACGGTCGTGCGGGTCCTCGAGGTCGTCCCGCTCCAGCTGCGCGTCGCGCTGGGAGCCCTGGCCGTGCTGGGTCTCCTGCTGGCTGGCGCTACCGGGCTGCAGACCCTCCGCCGGCGGCGGCTCGAGCGCCAGCGCCGCCTGCTGCTCGCCGACGTCGGGGTGCTGCAGTCGGCGTTGCTGCCCGATCTTCCCGAACGCATCGGCGGCGCACGCGTGACGGCCGCGTACCGGCCCGCGGGCCGCTTCGCGGCGGGCGGGGACTTCTATGACGCCTTCGAACTGCCCGGTGGCCGCACCGGCGTGCTCGTCGGCGACGTCGCCGGCCACGGCCGCGATGTCGTGCCGCTGACCGCGCTCGTGCGCTACAACGTGCGCGCGTACCTCGAGGCGGGCCTCTCGCCGCGCGCCGCCGTGCACGTCGCCGGGAACGTGCTCGTCGCCCATCTCGGCGAGCTTCAGGTCACGATCGTGGTCGCGATCTTCGATCCCGGGACGGGACGCCTCACCTATGCATGCGCGGGTCACGCACCGCCGCTGGTGCTCGCAAGCGCGACGGCGCCGGTGACCGCCTGCTCCTCGCCGCCGATCGGTGCCGGCGCCGCGACGGGACGGCGCCAGACGACGATCGCGTTTGCGCCGGGCGCCGTCGCGTGCTTTCACACCGACGGGCTCGACGAGGTGCCGCTGCGCTACGGCCGGCTTGGGCGCGAGGGCGTCGCCGACGAGCTTCAGGCGGTCGCTCCGCAGTGCGACGCCGGTGATCTGATCGCCGGCGTCGTGCGCCGCAGCGCACGCCAACCGGACGACATGGCGGCCTGCGTGCTCACGGCGCTGCCGGGCGGCGCCGACGGCTGGTCGTTGCGGCTCGAGGAGCTCGAGGTCGATCGCGCGACGCTGAGCAGCGGCGCCGCGCAGCGATTCCTGCTGGCGTGCGGTGTGGGGGGGCCGTGCGTCGGCAGGGCACTGCGCGAAGCGGATGCGGTCGTCGCCCGCGACGGGGCGGCGGTCATCGAGGTCCGCCTCGGCGAGACGCTCCCGTCGGTGCGCGTCTCCCCGCCGCCGGCCGTCATCCTGCCGATCGGGCGCCGAGCCACCATGTCGCCGGCAGCGGCCGCGGCCTAGCCCGGGCGACCACAGGCGCAGGAGGGTCCGGGCGCGCAAGGTGCGACATCCGGCGCGGCGCGCGTCACGACCCGTCCTCGCCCAACCCCCTCTCGGCGCACGCCCGGATCGCCTCTGCGTACATGCGGGCGCGGGCGCGGTAGCCGGAGGGCGAGGCGTGGACCTCGTCGTCGCTCATCAGCGACGGATCGCGCGCGACCTCTTGCGCCCAGTCGACGAGTTCGAGCTCGAGCTGGGGATCGCGCGCGAGTCTGCGCAGCAGGGCGTTCGCGTCGTCGTAGCTGACGCCGTTGAACGGCGGCGCTGCGATCGTCGCCCACACCGCGCAGCCGCCGGGCCGCGCCGCCGTCGCGTGAACCGCGGCCTGCAGGGCGCCGACGTCCTGCGGGTCGTCGTTGGTGAAGAGGCTGATCGCGAGGATCGCCGGGGGCGCGGGTTCGGCAGCGAGAATTCGCATGCCCTCGGCGAGCGGCCGGCCCCACCGGGCATCGATCCGCACCCGCCAGCCGGGCAGCGCCGCCGGCAGCAGATCCGCCCTTTCCTCCGCGAGCGAGTCGCCCACGACGAGCACCTCGCGCTCGGCCTCGGTCCCCCGTGGCGGATCGGCGATCGACGCCGGCGCGCCGTCGTCGGCCACCTCGCCTTCCTCAGAGCCGCAACCGACGAACGTCAGCGCGACCAGCAGGACGGCGAGGGCGTGCCGTGCGCGCATCTTTGCCGGTCCAGCCCCGCGCGGCCTGCGCCGCCGGTCCCACCTCAGGCTCAGCCGCCGGCCATCGCCGGCAGGATCACGAGCACATCGCCCGTGCCGACGGGGGTGTCGAGGCCGTCGAGGACGCGCACGTCCTCGTCGTTGAGGTAGACGTTGACGTAGCGGTTCAGCGCACCGCCCTCGGCGAACATCTGCGACTGCGTCGCCGGATGCTGGTCGGCGAGCGAGCGCAGGACGTCGCCCACGTTCTCGCCGTCGGCGTCGACCTCCTTGACGCCGCCGACCGACGGGCGCAGGACTGGGGGGATGCGTACGGTGGCCATAGGGACGGTGTTTCTAGCACGCCGCGGGCATCCGGCCCGCGCCCATGATGTTCAGCGGCTTCATCCGGTCGCCGTTTTTCATCCAGCAGCGGCGCAGAACGCCTCGTAGTCGGGGAAGACGCCCATCTCGTCGTCGGCGATCTCGTCGGGCGAGCGCGAGCAGACGGCGCACTCCGGATCACGGCGCACCTTCAGCTCCGTGAACGTCGCGCCGAGCGCCTCGTAGAGCAGCAGGCGCCCGATGAGCGGCTCGCCGACGCCCACGACGAGCTTGATGACCTCGGTCGCCTGCAGCAGGCCCATCGTCCCAGGCAGCACGCCCAGCACGCCGTTGGCGCCACAGCTCGGGGCCAGCTCGGCCGGCGGCGGCGCCGGGTAGAGGCAGCGGTAGCACGGGCCCTCGTAGGGGGCGAAGACCGACAGCTGGCCGTCGAAGCCGAGGATCGAGGCGCTGACGACCGGGATCTTCAGGCGCACCGTGGCGTCGTTGAGCAGGTAGCGCGTCGGGAAGTTGTCGACGCCGTCGACGATGACGTCGTATCCCTCGATGATCTCCATGATGTTCGAGGCGTCCATCCGCGTCTGGTACTTCACGACGTTCACGTCGGGGTTCAGCGCTCGCATCGCCTCCTCGGCCGAATCGACCTTCGGCACGCCGATGCGGTCCGTCGTGTGGATGACCTGGCGCTGGAGGTTGGAGAGGTCGACGACATCGTCGTCGACGATGCCGATCGTGCCGATGCCGGCGGCCGCGAGGTACAGCGCGGTCGGCGAGCCGAGGCCGCCGGCGCCGAGCAGCAGGACCTTGGCGTCGAGCATCTTCTGCTGGCCCTCGGGGCCGATCTCGGGCACGAGCATGTGGCGGCTGTAGCGCTCGCGCTGCTCGGGAGTCATGACCTTCGGGACCTCGACCTCGTAGCCGCGGTCCTTCCACAGCGTGTAACCGCCGGTCATCGACTCGACGTTCTCGTAGCCGAGCTCCTCGAGCGTCTTGGCGGCGAGCGCGGAGCGGGTGCCCGAGGCGCAGTAGAGGACCACGTGCTGGGACCGATCGGGGACGGCGCCCTCGATGCGCGACTCCAGATAACCGCGCGGGACGTGCTTGGCGCCGGGGATGAGGCCGCGGGCGACCTCCTCGCTCTCGCGCACGTCGACGATCGCCAGCGAGCCGTTGCCGCCACCGTTGCGCAGCAGCTCGTTGACGTCGCCGGGATCGACCTCGGCGACCTGGTTCTTGATCTGGCGGATGAACTCCGCGCCGGACGGGCTCACTTGAATCTCCTCAAAG
>DASYVZ010000615.1:0-14076 GCA_035936515.1 Solirubrobacteraceae bacterium
AGAGAACATGATGATCACGAAGCCCCGCGTGCTACCTCTGACAGCGCGGGACCTGCCGCGCGACGCTGCACTTGAAGAAGTCGCGCGACAGCTCCACCGCACCCGGCCCGCGCCTCAAGCCCTGATGTCCCGGCGATCAGGCAACGCTCCCGATGGAGTTCCACAAGCCGGTCCCTCGGCGGGACGCCGAAGGCGCCGCACGAGGCGGCTGAGGGATGCACGCCGGCCGTTCCACAGCGGAACGGCTACCGGACGGAGGGCGGCGAAATTCGCAGATGTGCGCGAGCCAGCGCACTCGCTGGGGGAGTCCCGGGAGCGGCCCGTTGAGCGGGACTCCCGCCTGCGGAACGGCATGCGGGACGACAGGGCTGAAGCCTGGGACGAACGCGCACGGCTTGGGCGGGAACGCGGCGCAGTTACCGCGCGGTGGCCGAACGGTCAGCGCTCGACCGCCCGCAGATCACAGCGGGCGGTAACGCGGCGCTGTCACCGCGCCCTACGTCACATGACAATGCTCCTTCGTTGGTGGATGGACGCAGCCGTCCGTATCGATCTGCAGACGACGGTGCCTCGTCGGTTGGAGCATCGGTCGGGTACGCTCGGCCCGCAGATGCCGGGATCGCTTCCTGAGCTCGTTCGCGCAGCGACGGTCATCGATCTGACCTATCGGCTGTCGCCGTCGTTTCCGCTATTTCCGATCTACAACCCGGTGCGGGTGGCCGACCGCTTCAGCCGGTCGCGCGACGGCTACTTCGTGCGGTCCTGGTCCTTTGATGAGCATTGCGGAACACACGTGGATGCTCCGGCGCACTTCGGCGAGGGTGCGGCGACGGTCGACAGGATCCCGCCCGAGGAGCTGCTCCTCGCGGTGGCGGTAGTCGATATTCGTGAGCGGGTTCAGCGCGACCACGATGCCGTGCTGCTCCCCGACGACGTGTTGCATTGGGAGCGCCGGCACGGTGAATTGCCTGAGCACGCTGCGCTCTTCGCGCTGACGGGCTGGGGTCGGCGAGCTCCCGACGCGGCGGCCTATCTCAACGCTGATTCCAGTGGGGTGTTGCACACGCCCGGGTTCAGCGCGGACGCGACGGAGTTCCTGAAGTCCGAGCGCCCGCAGGTGCGGGCGATCGGCCTTGACGCGTCGAGTCTCGACATCGGCGCATCGACCGACTATCCGGCTCACGCGAGCTGGCTTCCGAGCGGCCGCTACGGGATCGAGAACCTGGCGAACCTCGAGCAGGTTCCGCCGGCGGGAGCGCTCGTGGTCGTCGGCGTGCCGCCCTACGAGGGCGGGAGTGGCGGGCCCGCACGCGTGCTCGCGCTGGCCTCGTAGCGCTCAGCGGTTCGTCGTCGCGACGCTCAGCACCCGCTGGTCGCGTGAGGCTCGGTCGGCCCAGACGTCCATCGCCAGCCGCCGGTAGTTCTCGATCGCGAGGGTGAACAGCGTGCGGCTCTTCTCACGATCGGCGTGCGGGCCGGCCGCTGAGAGCAGGATGGCGTAGTCGTGCTGAGTCCTCGCAAGCCACGGCCGTGCCCCCATTCGGCCGTTGAGCTCCAGCGCATGCTCAAAGTGCGTGCGGGCATGTTTGCGCTGACCTGTCGTTGCGGCGAGAAGGCCGAGAACCCGGGAGACCGCGCCGGTGCTGAGGTCGGGCACGCTGAGCGCGTTGCGGTCCGCGTACGGCGAGAGCAGCTCGTACAGCAGCGCGGCGCGGCGCCGATCGCGCAAGCGTGCGCAGACAGACGCAAGCAGCGTCATCCCGAAGAGCCATTCCTCATCTCGCGGCAGTCCCGCGAAATCATCGACGGCCAGGTCCTCGAAGACCGCGCGGCACTCGACCTCGCGCCCCAGCTCTGCGTAAACGCTCGCCAGCACGCAGCGAAAGACGCGATAGGCGGGGTACTCCTCGACGGACTGCACGATCGTCTCCTCGATCTCCTCAAGGCCGCCTCGTGCGCTGCGCAATCCGAACATCTGCATCCGGTAATACACCTGCGCTTCCCAGCTCTGCGCCTGCCGGCCCCGCGTGAACGCTTGCTCGATGAGTCCCTCGGCCTCGTCCAGCCTTCCCTCAAACAGCGCGAGCAGAGCCTGCGTCACCGCGACGTACCACAGTTGCGCCGGCTGTCGCAGGCGCTCGGCAGCGCGCGCCGCCGCATCCAGCTCGGCCCTCACGGCAGGCAGGTCGCCGAACTCGAAGAGCCACTCCAGGCGCCAGAAGCGCGCTTGAAACGCTCGCTCGGGGTCTTGAGCCTCCTGCGCCAGCCGGTTGAGCTCGTCGGTTATCGCGCCGCGCTCCTCGCCGCTGTCGGGGCCCCAGATCACGACGTGCCGCGCGTCCAGCGCAAACGCGAGCGCGGCCGGGTCGGCCAGCCTGCGCGCCATCTCGACGGCTTGCGCGCTCAGCGCTGCCGCGCGCTCCCGAGTCGGAATGTCTCGAAGCGCTCCCGCCAGCCGGGCCAGGAGGTGCACGCGAGTAGTGCTGTCCGCGTCGTCAAGTGCGCCCAGAGCCTCCTCGAGCAACGACACGACGCGGTTGTCGCCGCCGGCGCGCGACCAGGCAAACCTGCCGCCGTAGCCCAACGCTGCGCGGCCAAGCTGCTCTGCCAGTTGCGCTGTGCGAGCGGTCTCGGCAGCCTGCGCGAACGTTTCCCTTGCGGCTGGGGCGTCTCCTGCTCGCATCTGGGCTTCGCCGATGGCGAGAAGCAGATCGCAGCGCAGCGCCTCGTCGACCGGTTCTCTGCATTCGAGAAGCTCGACCGCCATCCGATAATGGCGAACGGCCTCCTCGTAGGCGAACAGCATGCCCGCGCGATCGCCCGCACGGCGGGCGTAGCTGAGTGACTTTTGTGTATCCCCTGCGGGAGCGGCCTCGAAGAAATGGTGGCACAGCTCGGCCAGGTGCGGCTCTGGGTCGGCGGCATAGAGCTGCTCGAGGGTCTCGCCGATCCGGAGGTGCAGTCCCGCCCGCCGAGCGGGAGAAAGCTCGTCGTAGATGACGTCGCGCACGAGCCCGTGCGAGAAGCGCAGGCGCCCGCGCGCCCCCGTTACCTGTGAGAGCACGTGCGTGGCGAGCGCTTCGTCGAGCACGGTCAAGGCCTGGTCGCTGCCAAGCTCGCTGACGCGCGCCAGCGCATCGAGGCTGAACTCCCGCCCAAGAACCGCCCCCAGCGCAAGCAGCTCTGTGCACTCCGTGGGCAGACGGCTCAAGCGGCGGCCGATCACTTCGCGCGCGCTACGGGGGATCACGGCCCTCCAGCTCTCGGCGCGCTCCAAACGTCCCTCGGCAGCGAGCATCCTCACGACCTCGTCGACAAAGAGCGGGTTGCCCTCTGTCTGGTCGTGTATGGCCGCGGCCAGGGCCGCCGGCGGATCAAACCCCGCCGTCAGCGCAATGAACCGCGCGACCTCGGCCTCAGTCAAGCCATCGAGCTGCAGCCGCTGGGTCATCGGCTGACGACCCAGCTCGACGAGCGTCGAAACGAGCGGGGCATCTCGCCGTAGCTCAACGTCGCGATAGGTACCGATAAACATGATCCCGGCATCCGCCAGCTCGCCGGCAAGAAACTGCAGCAGCAGCAGCGAAGGGGTGTCGGCCACGTGCAGATCGTCAAGGACAAGAACGAGCGGCTGCGCCCTGGTTGCGTTCCTGAGGAACGACGCTGTCGCATCAAAGAGCCGAAAGCGCGCTCCTTCCGGCTCGACGGACGCCGGCCCGACGACGTCAGCGAGCAGCTCGCGCACCTCGGGGAGCATCTGGGCCAACTCAGAGGCACCGCGTCCGAGCTGGTCGCGCGCCGCGGCGGGCGCTGTACCTCGCAGGTATGACCGAAGCGACTGCACCCACGGCCAATAGGCCGGCGCGCCTCCCGCCTCCCAACAGCGACCCACGAGAACCCGGGCTCCGCGCTCCTGCGCTCCAACTGTCAGCTCGTCGACCAACCGGCTCTTCCCGATCCCGGACTCTCCGGCGACCAGCACGAGCCGCCCCCGTCCCCCGAGCGCCTCCTCGAGCGCCCGCCCGAGCTGCTCAAGCTCGCGCTCGCGCCCGACCAGCACCCCACGCGGAACAGGTTTGACGACATCCACGGCTGCGCCCGACGACCGAACATCAAGCGCCGCATCCTGCGTCAGGACCGCCTGCTCGAGGTCCTTGAGCTCGCGACTGGGTTCGATTCCCAGCTCCTCGACAAGCCGGCGCCGCGTGGAGCGGTAGACCTCGAGCGCCTCCGCTTGACGGCCACTGCGATACAGCGCGGTGATCAGCGCCGCCGCCAGCCGCTCGCGATAGGGGTGCTCGGCGACGAGCTGCTCAAGCTCGCCGACGAGGCGATGATGACGTCCGAGCTCGAGGTCAGCGCTGATGCGGTCTTCCAGCGCGCAGAACCGCAGATCTTCCAGCCGCGCGATCTCGGCCTGCGCGAACTCCTCGTAGCGGAAATCCGCCAGTGCGGGCCCGTGCCACAGCGAGAGCGCCTCCGCAAGTCGCTGTGCCGCGATCGCCGCGTTGCCCGCGCCCAGCGCCTCGCGGCCGCCCGCGACAGCGTCCACAAAGCACTGCACATCAAGCCGCCCAGGCTCGACGCGAAGCTCATAGCCCGGCGCGCGCGTAACGAGGACACGGGCCGGCGCTCCTGCCGCGACCTGCGGCTCGAGCGACCGACGCAGCCGCGAGATCGCGACCTGAAGCGCCTTGCAGGAGCCCGCCCCGTCGTCGCCCCAAAGCTCGGCCAAGAGGCGATCGGTGGAAACGACCTCGTTGGCATGCAGCAACAGCAGCGCAAGCAACGCCCGCTGTCTGGCCCCATTGACAGCGACGGCCCGAGCGCCGTCGAGTACCTGCAGCGGTCCGAGGATCTTGAAGTCCATCGTCAGCTCCTGCAGCGACGGTAACACGCCCTGTTACCGCGCAGTAGCCGAGCTGAAAGCACCCGCGAACAGGCTTGCCCTCGACCACTCACCCCAGGAGGACAACCATGTCGCAGCCCACTCACCCAGCAGCACGCCGAACCAGCCCCTTCCGCGCGCGCCGCGCCGCGATCCTGCTCGCGGTGCTCGGACTCGTCGCCGCCACCCTGATCGTAGCGGCGCTCACGCTCGGCGGATCGGACACGAACACGGCCGGTTCGACCGTCTCCTATCAGTCGGCCACACGCTCCGATGGCGGCCCCAGCGAGAGCGCAGTTGCGGCGGCGGTCGCGTCGCGGCCGAGCACGCGCCCCAGCGAGAGCACGATCGCCGCCGCGATCGGCACCGCGGCCCCTCGCGCGACGAGGCCGGACGAAAGCCGGATCGCCGCTGCCATCTCGCAAAGCGCGACCGGCCAGCGCTAGCACGATCGGGTCAAGCGCGCCGCGGATGCGCGCCAATCCTCAGCCCCGCCACGACACCGTCAGAAGACGACACACAACCAAAGGAGAACCACATGAAGGTCAAGCTCGCCAAGCCGAACGACGCTGGCCGTGCCATACACCCGGCAACTGCCCGCCGCTTTATGCGCTCCACTCTCAGCTCGTGCACCGTTGTTGCCGTGGCGGCGTTCGCGGCGGGCTGCGGCGACGACGAGGAGAAGGCGTCGCGTGCCGCCGCCGAGCCGGCGGCGTTTGCGATCACGGCGACCGCTGAGGGCAACAGGAAGGCGCTCGAGTTTCCGTCGACCGTCAAGGCCGGCCTGGTGAAGATGACGCTGACGAACTCCGACAAGGTCCCGCGGTCGGCGGGGATCGTGCGGCTCCTCGGCGACCACAGCGTTGACGAGCTCATCAAGGTGATCAGAAACATCGGAGACGGCATCCCGATCCCGAACTGGATCCAGGACGGCGGCGGCGTGTCGACCGTCAAGCCGGGGGAGACTGCCAGCGTCACGCAGGTGCTGGCGCCCGGCCGCTACGCGATCACCGACGACGAGACAGCGGGCGCAGACGGCGAGGGCCCAACCAACGCCGAGCGCGGCGCGAAGGGCGAGTTCACGGTCACCGGCCCGGCGAGCGATGCCACGCTGCCCGCCCAGCCGGCCACGCTGACCGCCAGCGACACGGGCGAGGGCGACGACAAGCAGTACAGCTTTGCGTTCAAGGGCCTCAAGGCGGGCACCAACCAGGTGCGCTTTGAGAACACCGGCCAAGAGCTGCACCACGCGATCATGTTCGCGATCAACCAAGGCAAGACGATCGAGGACGTCACCGCGGTGTTTACGTCCGACGGGCCACCCAAGGGGCCGCCGCCGGTCAACTTCGACAAGACCATCGGCACGCAGGTCATCGACGGCGGGATCGCGCAGAACATCGAGCTTGACCTGCCGGCCGGCCGCTATGCCGTCGTCTGCTTCATCCAAGACCGCAAAGGCGGCAAGCCGCACGTCGCCAACGGCATGATCGACGAGCTCACCGTCAAGTAAACGCGGCGAGCGACAGGCGGGGCTGCAACCACGCCCAGCAGCCCCGCCTCCTCGAACACCTGCGCTCGAGCCCTCGTTGTGGAGCTCGGCGCGCAGGAACCAACGGCGCTGTCCGGGTCCATCCTCGACAAGGCCCAAAGATCGCGCGCCGGCCACGGCTGCGCTGCGCTATCCCGTCTTGCGCGCGCAGCCAGCAGCGACGTCCGAAACCGGTCCTTGGCCGGGACACCAATCGCCCGGCGGCGAGCGCTGGCGAGCGTCGGCGGCGGGTTTCCCAACGGAAGGCGTAGCGGGAAGACCAGGAAGACGGCCGGCTATGCGGCATCACGCTGCCGTGTCGCGTTGATCGTCGTCGCGGGCGTCGCCGGTGATGATCTGCTGCAGCGATCGTCGGAGCTGCTGGTAGTGCTGCTGTCCGAGGAGTTCTGCGAGGTGGTCCTCGACGGCGGCCGTTGCTTGTTTTGCGGTCCGTGCGTTCTTTCGTCCTCGCTTGGTGAGGTGGATGCGCTTGGCGCGGCGGTCTGTGGGATCGGGACGGCGTTGGAGGTAGCCCTTGGCCTCGAGGTCGTCGACGAGCTCGCCCATCGACTGCACGGTGATGCCGGCGCGGGCTGCCATCTCCGTCAAGCGCAGGCCGTCTTCGAGCTCGAGCTGCTCCATCGCGTTGCCGTGAGCTGGACGCAAATCGTCGAAGTCTCTGCCGGCCTTGACCCCCCCGAAGATGCGCGCCGAGACCGCGTTGTAGGCGGTCCGCAGCAGCGCGTTGGTCGGGAGCGGCGAGAAGGAATCGGGCATCGGCTTGACCAGGTTACTCAGGAAGCCTTATAATCGGGCCGCCTGTTGAAGTCATTCTAGCCCGCGAGCCCGAGGAGGCATCGTGCCGGTAGTGATGGTGCATGACAGTCCAGGAGTCACGCAGGAGCAGTACGAGCAGGTAGGGGCGCGCCTGACCGACGGGCGTGGCCTCAATTCGCTTAGCGACTGGCCCGTTGCCGGGATCCTCTCGCATACCGCGGGTCCCACCGCCGATGGCTGGCGTGTCATCGATGTGTGGGAATCCGAGGAGGCCTTTCAGCGCTTCGGCGAGGTGATCGGGCCCGTGCTACAGGAGCTCGACTACCCCGGGCAGCCGCAGCTCTTCGAGCTGCACAACTTCGTCAAGTAGACATCCCGCTTGGGGGGCCGGCACAGCCGGTCCTCGACGGGTTCCGCCGAACACGTTCCGCAATGGAACGGCAACCGGACGGTGCCGGCCAAGCGGCTCGGAATGTCTGTCAGCAGTGGTCACGGAGGCTGTCTCAGCGACCGCCCGTTCAGCGGGACTCCCGCATAGGGATCCTCGGTGGGACGCGCGGAGCGCTCGGTGCCCTTAAGCCGCTCGCGCTGCTAACGAAGGCGTCGCGGGCGGAACTGTGGTTTGTCCCGCCCGTGAGGGCCCGCGGCCGGTGCACAGACGAACGTCTAGGAGGGCCTAGCGAAACGGCTCGTTATCGCGGGTGGCTGATGTCGCCGGTGGTCAGGCAGCGGCCGCAAGCTCGACGACATGTCGTCGAGACGATCAACGGCTCTTGCTTCGGGTGCCTGAGCGGACGCCCGAGATTGTCGTCATGCGCCTCGGCGCAGCGTGCTGAGCACGGCTTCGATGACGACCTCGTCCTGGCTTATGTGGGCCGCGTAGTGGTCGGCCTCCTGGAGCACGAGCAGCTCTGCGTGGGGGATCTCATCGGCTGCCCGCCGGGCTCCCTCGAGGAAGTCCGCGTCCGCGGCGCCGATGAAGATCAGGCACGGGATCTGCCAGCGCCCGAGGTCGGTTGAGATCGTGCCCTCGGCCATTGCTGCGCTGAACGCCGCGTGGAGCGCAAGCGGGTCGTTGGCGAGCAGGCGCTCTCGCTGCGGGCTGGGGAGTTCAATGTTCCAGAGGTTCTCGAAGGCGCGCGCCAGGGGTTCGCAGCTCAGCTGTTGCCGCGCAGCGGCGAGAGCTTGGCCGACGGCGCGGGAGACCGGGCTCTCGGGCCACGCGTAGGGCTGGTTGCCCCCGATCACAAGGGAGCGCACGCGCCCGGGAGCGTGCTCACCGATCCCGAAGCAGAGCCTGCCTCCCCACGACCTGCCGACGAAGTGGGCGCGCTCGACCGCGAGAAGGTCGAGGATCGCGATCGCGTCGGCGACCCGTAGAGGCATCGCGTAGGCCGAGGGATCATGGGGCTTGTCGCTGCGGCCTTGCCCCCGGTGATCAGCGAGGATGACGCGGAATCCCTCGCTCGCGAGCGCGTCGACCAGTGCCCACTCGCGCAGGTCCTCGACGGAGTCGGCAAAGCCGTCGTGGAGGATCACCGGGGCGCCATCGCCGCCGTCGTCCTCGAAGTGCACGCGGCTTCCGTCCTGAGCATTCGTCGCGTAAGGCATCGTGTGCGGCAAGCCTCCCACAGCGTCGAGGGCGCGCTTGGCGGCGAGGACTGGGCCGTGCGGATCGCCGCGTGAGCGCGCGTCAGGCGCCGATTACCTAGCGCTGCTGGCCGCAGGCGATTTCGCCAGCAAGCCGGTCCCTCAGCGGGACTCGAACGGGGCGGGGGAGGGTGGACCGATGCCGGCGCGTCCCACAGTCGAACGCTGGCCGGGACGGCTTCGTGTGGGCTGGGCCGCGCTGCCGAGCAGCCTGAGCGTGGCTAGTTTGCGGGCGGTGTGTCAGAGACGCCGCCGAGGCGCCCGACCTCGTCCCTCATCAGCACCGTAACCCGGGCGCGCGACTTCGATCGGCTGCGCTGTCTGAAGCTCGAGTTCGGGACGCACCCGGACATCCTTCGAGAACCTCTTCCAGAACTCGGCGCGGGTCGCGCTAGTGGCGTCCCGGGCCTGCTGCTCCTGTGGGTGTGCACCGGTCGGTCGACCAGCGTGGCTTTCTATCTGACGGTGTGTCGCACCGCTCGCCCAAGGCGGAGCGTCGCGCGTCTCGCGCGTTCGCCGCCGATACCAGCTGTGCGTACGGCGAGCGCCAGGTAGAGAGCGCGGCGGAGGAGGGCTCGGTTGCGCGGTGGTTACCTCGCAGGTAATGGATCGGCGTCGTGTCCTGCACGAGAGTTGTCGTCATGGCACACATCGACGACGTGACTGACACGATCGACACCTACCTGTCGGCGTGGAACGAGCGCGACCCTGAGCGGCGCGCGCAGCTGATCAGGCGTGCGTGGGCGCCCGATGGGCGGCTCATCGACCCACCGCTGAGCGGTGATGGCCACGACGGGATCTCAGAGGTGGCGGGCGCGATGCACGAGCACTATCGAGGCCACGACTTCCGCCGCGTGAGCGCTGTCGACGAGCACCACGATCACCTGCGGTTTGCGTGGGAGCTCGTGGCGCCAGACGGCGCGGTGACGCTGCGCGGCATCGACGTTGGTGAGCTGGCGGCGGATGGGCGCCTGCTACGGGTCACCGGCTTTTTTGGCGAGCTGACGCCTTGGCGCGGAGCGTGAGGACGATGGCGTCACTGGCTTCGAGAGCGCTGTCGGCGCGCAGCCGACGGATCGGCCTTCGTAGCGCGCTGAAGCTCGACGCGCTCGTAACGGGCGCCAACGGCGGTGCCTACCTCGTTGCCGCACAGCCGCTCGGCGATCTGCTCGGCCTGTCGGCTGTAGTGCTGCGCGCGCTGGGCGTCGTGCTGCTCGCTTTTGGCGCGGTGCTCTGGCTGAGCGCAGCGCGACCGTCGGTAGCGCGTGGCGTCGGCGTCGCGGTCGTAGTCGCAAACGCGGCGTGGGCGTTGGCCAGTATCGCCGTGGCCGTCGGCGGGTGGATGTCACCGACGGCGATCGGAACGCTGTGGATCATCATCCAGGCGATCGTGGTTGCTGGCTTCGCCGAGCTGCAGGCCGCGGCGCTGAGGCACTGAGGCGCTGAGGCGCTGAGGCGCTGAGGCGAGATACTGCCTGGTGCTGATGAGCGACGTGATCGACCGTCCAGGCGTCGGGACGCTGCTGCGCGGTTGGCGCCGCCGGCGCCAGCTGAGCCAGCTTGCCCTGGCGCTCGACGCCGGCGTATCGACGCGGCACTTGAGCTTTGTCGAGACCGGGCGCGCACGCCCGAGCCGCGAGCTGGTGATGCATCTCGCCGAGCAGCTGGAGATCCCGCTGCGCGAGCGCAACGGTGTCCTGCTCGCTGCCGGCTATGCGCCGGCCTATGGGCAGCGCGAGCTCACAGAACACGAGATGGGCCCGGTCCGCGAGGCGCTCGAGCGCGTGTTGGCAGCCCACGAGCCATACCCAGCCGTCGTCGTCGATCGCCACTGGGGGATGATCGCGGCCAACCGCACCGTGGCGGTGCTGACGTCAGGCGTCGCCGAGCACCTGCTCGAGCCGCCGGTAAACGTCTTGCGGTTGGCGCTGCATCCCGCAGGCCTGGCCCCCCGCGTCGTCAACCTCAGCGAATGGCGCACGCATCTGCTCGACCGGCTGCGCCGGCAGGTCGTCGCAAGCGGCGATCCTGCGCTCGCCGCGCTTCATCGCGAACTGCAGAGCTATCCCGAAGGTCAGCCGACGCCGACACACGATCTGACGACGAGCGCGATCGCCGTACCACTGCGCCTGCGCCACGACGGCGGCGAACTTGCGTTCATCAGCACCGTGACGACGTTCGGCGCCGCCGTCGACATCACAGTCGCCGAACTGTCGATCGAGGCGTTTCTTCCCGCCGACGCCGCCACCGCCCAGCGGCTGCGCGCCGAAGACCAGCTGCGATCGCAGTGACTCGCCCGCGACGTCCGCGAGAGCCGACTCACAAGCCAACGGCAACTGGAACGACGCCGGGGGCTGGCGGAGGATCTGCCTTGGGGCTATGACCGCACGTGGTGGTCGGCGCGGGGGGCGCGCGCCTATGGACCGTTGTGCATTGGCGATTAGCTCAGGGCGGCACGCCTTCGTCGAAGCGCGGGAGGCCGTCATCGGGAATTGGCTCCCACGTAGCGGCATAGGCCGTGTACGCGCGCCACGCCGGGCGCACGCCAGGATCGCGATCGAACGCCGACATCCGGATGCTGACTTTCGTGTGGTCGTCGGGATCGCGACTGAAGAGGTGTGCACCACACTCGCGACAGAAGCGCTTTTCGAAGCCGCCCGCGGGATGGCGCCACCCTTTGACGAGCTCCTCGCCCTGCACGATGCGCACGGCGCGGCCGTCGATCCGCGCCTGCGCGGAAGATGCGGTGCCTGTACGTCGCTGGCAGCGCGTGCAATGACAGTAGCCAGCGCTGTGCGGCGGTTGGGTAAGTTCGAAACGGACGCCCCCGCAGAGGCAGCCGCCCGTCAGCGATCGCTGCATACCGCACCATCTTTCCACGCACGCCTACGGTTCGACGAATGATCCTGCAGCCGTCTCAGCAACCCGGCGGCTATACCGACGCGCGAGCTTCCTCACCTAAGAGTTCTCGAGCGCGACTCGCAGCTGTTCGGCGCCCGCGCGGGCGCAGTCTTCGGCTTTGCCGTCCACTGTCTGCACGACCTCGCTCAGCCCGGCGCGGTGGCGCTCGGCGAGTCTGCGAACGCTGAGTTCTTCGTGCACGTCGCCGTCGTGGGTCATGCGCACCGTCTGTACCCGCGCCTGCGGGGTCGCGGCAAGCGCGCGCAGGAGCGCCTTCATCTGGCGCTGTGCTCGTCGACGCGATGACATCGGCTGCGCCGTGGTCAGGTCCAGCGGGTCACACAGGTGCGCGAGGAGTGTCCCCTGCACGGTGGGCAGCGCTCGCTCAACCTGGGGGCTGACGTGCTCCGCGCCGCCACAGGATGCGAGAGCGAAGGCGATGACAGCGCTGGCGACGGCCGCGCGCATCGGCGGGCTAGGCATGCGCTTTGTTGTACAGCTCGACGGGCACGATGGTGCTCCGCGAAGTCGACGACAGCGTTCCCAAGCCGGTCCTGCAGCGGGACGCCGAAAACCGGTCGCAGCCCGCGCCGGCCGGTGCCACCGGCGCGTCCCCCCGACGAACGACCAGCGGGACGTGGCCCCACGGAGATGATGTGCCGCGCTCTCCAACTAGAGGTGCCGGAGGCGCGTCGCGAGCGATTCAAGGCCTTCGCGCACCTGGTACGCCCATTCATGCCTGTTTTCTGCGTGGGCTCCACTCTGCGCTGCGGAAGCCGCGACGCCATACCGTGGAGGGTAGTCAGCTGCTCGGCCGGGAGTAGCACCTGAAGTGCTCGGTTCCAAACTTCCAGCCCGTATCTAGCGCCGCGGCGCGCGCGACTGCCTCTTCGAGCGAGTAACGCCGAGGGTCGAAGTCTCGGTCCTCCGCGAGCAGGAAGTAGAACAGCCCCGTCAGGAACATTAAGCTTGCATCCGAGGAGTAGTAGGGCCGCGCCTGGCCGACGTAGGCGTCATAGCCCACCCGCAAGAACGCCTCGGCGAGCGAGCTGTCGCCGCCCCCACACGAAGAGGTGATCAGCGTGCCCGAGCCGTCGGTGACTATGTGGGGGATCGTTCGCGCGGTGAGGTCCACCGTTACCGGTTCCCACCCTTCGGCGGCTTTGGGATCTCCGCCCGGGTTGTCTACGAGTACGAACCGGATGGCTTGCCCGTCGTCAGTATCGGCGCCATGAGCGATCACGACTGTGTAGGGGCTCGTGCCGAGGCGACCGGCGAAGAAGTCGTCGAGTTGGCGGCGCTGGACCAGCCGCTCGAAGCGCACCCGGAGGCGGTAGAACTCCAGCACTGACCGGACGGTGTAGGCCTCTTCACACGACCGCCCGTCTGTGACCACGACGACTTCCTCGAAGAGTTCCACGGAGGAACCGTATCGTCGACCGCTCCACTACGGGGCGCTCTCGCTTTGCGGTCCTTCAGCGGAACGTCGAGCGCCCGCTGACGGAGTGGGCCGGCGCGTCCCGCAGCCGAATCTCAGCCGCGACGTCGCCGAACAAGGGATTGACGAGCAGACGAGCGCGCGCGCCGTGGCGCCAAAGGGCAGCTAGCGCAGAGTCAGCTGCGAGGTGCTTGTGGACGAGTCGTCGCGGTTGCGGGTGTTCGCTGAGACCGGCACGCTGACGACATGGGCGCTGACGGAGGTGACGGAATGCCACGACAGATCGGGATCTTGTTGTTCGATGATGTCGAGGAGCTCGATGCAGTCGGACCGTGGGAGGTGCTGGCGGCTTGGACGCTGCAGTATCCGCAAGACGGCTGGGCCGTCTCGTGCCTGTCGCGCGACGGCGGGTTTGTCACGGCCGCCAAGGGGCTGGTGTTGGGCGCGCATGTCGCGCTTGATGACGCGCCGCCACTCGACGTACTCGTGCACCCCGGAGGCCAGGGCACGCGCGGGCTGCTGCGTGAGCGGGCACACCTCGACTGGGTTCGCGCGCAACGCTCTGTGGTGCCGCTGATGACGAGTGTCTGCACTGGGTCGCTCGTCTACGCCGCCGCCGGCTTGCTGCAGCACCGACCAGCGACGACGTACTGGGCGGCCCTTGACGAGCTACGCGCGCTCGATCAGACGATCGACGTTCGCGAGCACGATCGCTGGGTCGATGATGGCGACGTCATCACCTCCTCGGGCGTCAGCGCTGGCATCGACATGGCGTTGCACCTCGTCGCGCGTCTTGCCGGCGCCGACCGCGCGCTCGAGGTCAAGCGCGCCATCCAGTACGACCCGCAGCCCCCGCAGTGACGCCAAGGGATGACGGGCATCCTTCCTCTCCCC
>DASYVZ010000616.1:0-10831 GCA_035936515.1 Solirubrobacteraceae bacterium
GCCCAGCTCGCAAAGGATCGTCGGAGCGGTCAGCTCACCGATGCCAAAATGGCCCATCGATGCCCGACAGCCGGTCTGCCGGCGTGCCAGCGCGCGCAGCTCGCGCTCGACGGGAGCCAGTTGGCGATCGAGCGCCTCGACCATGGCCAGCGCGACGTCGATGCGCTGGCGGTCGGCGGCGGGCAGCGCGAGGCGGTCGAGAAACTCGCGACCGGCGCTGCACAGCAGCCGGTCGGGGACACCGCCGATGCCGTGGTGAAAGAGCGTGGCCTGGACGCGCTGCAGCCATGTCGTGCGCTCGTCGACTAGCGTCTTGCGCAGCCGCGCGCGGGTGCGCCACTCGCGCACGTGTTCGGGCGGGATCCACGCCTCGGGCAGGCGCCCCTGGGCGAGCAGCTCGCGCAGCCAGCGTGCGTCGGCGCGGTCGGTCTTGGCATGGCGCTTGGGGCCGCGCAGCGCGCTGGTCTCACACGGTTCGGCCAGATGGGCGACCGCGCCCGCCTCGCGCAGCGCTTCGCACACGAACAGCCACCCGGTGCACGCCTCCACTGCGACGTGGATCTCCTCCGCGTCAAACCGCGCGACCCAGCGACGCACGGCGTCGCCGTCGGGCGCGATCCGCCCGCGGCTGACCTCGCCCGTCTCGTCATCCACAGCGTCAAAGGTGATCTGTACTCGATGCACGTCAAACCCGGCTACGATCGCCATCGGGGCCTCCTCTAAAGCTCCAGCAGGTACACGTCGCGCGAGTCTCTCGCGCTGAGCGGAGGAGGCCCTAGTTCATGCCATCTTTGCGCAGCATGGCTGGCGCGGGTCGTGGGTGAACGGGGTGTTTGCCTTCCATCACTTCCATTCCACGTCTCACGAGGTGCTCGGCGTAGTGGCGGGCCGCGCGACGCTTGAGCTCGGCGGCGCACAGGGCCAGGCGTTTGAGGTGGCCAGGGGCGACGTGCTCGTTCTGCCAGCGGGGACCGGGCACCGGCGCGCCGTCTCGGACCGCGAGTTCACCGTGGTGGGCGCCTACCCGGCCGGTCAAGAGGACTACGACCTGTTGCGGGGAGACGATCTGGCAGAAGTGGCGCGCGCCCGCGAGCGGATCGCGACGCTCGGGGCACCGCCGCACGATCCAGTCGGCGCCAACGGCGTTGCGAGCTGGCGCTGAGCCTAGACCGCGCGGCAACCTTCGCAGCCGCAAGCGGAACGGAAACCGGGACGCCGGCGCTGAAGCGGCCAGCGGTAAGGCGGCGCCCTCGCCTATCCGTCGCGTCTGAGCGGCGAGGGCTGGGAGACTCGCAGGATGGATCGACGGCTGGCGTTTGCGCTTGCGGTGTACGTGGCGCTGATGGCGTCGCTCGGCACGCCGCTGTACGAGCCGCTGTCGGACGGGCGTGATGACTCGTGGGCGCTGGTCGGGCTGTTCGTTGGCGCTCATCTGGGTGTCGGCATCATCGTCCGCCGCGCATGGGTGCTGCTGCTGCCGATCGGGCTGGCGGTGGCGGGTTTTCTCCTAAACGGCGCGGGCGGGCTGGCGTGGCTGATCCTCATGTTTGGAGCGCCCGTGCTGATCGCGGCTACAGCGCTCGGCTGGCTGCTCGGCCGGCGAATCACGCAGCACGCAACGCCGATCGCCGTGACGGCGTTCATCGTCGCTGCGGTGCCCGGAATCTGGGCGGCGGTGGAGACCGCCAAGCGCGGAGCTCATGTCAGCGCGTCAGCCCAGCGCGCCCTTCCGACGATGGCTACGTTCCTTGTCCATGACCTGTGCTTCAAGGGCGACTCGCGCTCCGACCGCGAGCACGCCGACGCGGCCAGCCGCCGCGCGCGCCGGCAGGTCGCGGCGCTCGAACGCAGCTTGCGCGCCGACCCAAACATGCTCGTCAGCGTCCAATTCGCGCTAGCTGATGCCCCGGGGCTCGAGACCCGCGAGATGACCGTCCGCGAACTCGCCGAAACGCACTTGGGAGGCGCCGACCCCAGCGGGCTGCCAAGCGAGGCGGCGTGCTACCGCAGCGGACGTGCGAGGCTCGAGCGCCTGCTCCACGAAGCAGGCTAGCTGCACCGGCGACGCCGGGTGGCCCAATAGGAACCGCAGCCGGGACGCGCCGCCCGAAGCAGTCAGCGGGAGGTTGGACGAACCGCCGTCTAGCGGAGGAGGACCTCGCGGTAGTCGCGGGCCGTCCCGAACTCGTAGCCGCGCAGACGCCGCTCGCCGGGAACGTCCTCGACGATGACCAAGAGCGGAGTGTTCGTCGGGTAGTTCGGCTTGCTGGCGATACGCCGCAGCGCTTTGCAGTCGACGCAGCTGGGCGGTGCGTCGAGAGCGTGATGAACGTGCCACTCGCCGACGTAGTCGTCGCGTCCCTCAGTTAGCTCACATCGGCGCTCCAGCCAGCGCTGCAAGAACTTCGTGTCGCGACGAAAGAAACGCGGCCTCTTCAGCGCCTGCGGCCCCGGTGGGCTCACGGCCGTAACGTGCAGCGTACGGTCGTCGACCTCGTGGCCGAGCAGGATGCCTCCGGTTTCGCGCAGTGGCTCCATGCTGACATGGGCCGACAGGGCGCTGCGCGCGCCAGCGTCGATGATGACTTCTTCGTACCTCTCACATGCAGAACGGACAGTCGGGATGTCTGGGTAGCCGCGCGGCGTACATCGTTTCGGTTTGATGCAGGCGGGCGTCTGGAGCGCCAGGCACGGCCTTGTCCACCCACAGCCAATGGTTCTGCTCGCCGTCGGTCGCGAGCAAAACAGACAGGGCTCGTTTGGCGACGATGATGGCCGCCTGTCGACTTGCCAGGCCAGCGCCCGGTTGTGCAGCCGTCGCGCACCCGGCATCGAAGACCGGCGGCAACTCGCTGTCGGTGAGTCGATGAAGTCCGGGTGGCGATCGTCCGCGTGGCGGCGCAGGCATTCCAGACACGCGTCATCGCGTCCAGGGCGCAGGAGCATCACGCGCACCAGGTCCCCGTCGTGCAACGTGCGCGCGAACAGCACGGGGGCGCTTCCCGTACGGACCGCGACCTCGGAGACGAGTCCCTCCATCGTGTCATCGCCAATGGCGGAGATGACGAGGTCGACACCGCGGGCTGGATTGTCTGAGCTCATGAGGTTGGCGAGCACCCCCGGGTCCGCCAGGTTCTTTGTCTCCGGCCACGTTTCGGCATATGGGTTCACCCGCCCGATGGCGACCTCTAGTGCCTCGGCCTTGAACTGCCCGACGGCAAACAGGTCAAGCGCGTGGCGCAAAACGTTGCCGGGACGCAGACGGTCGGGGTCGCAGAGCACGAGACCGCCGACGCCCTCCCGAGTCATGCCAAGCGCCAGCGGCGAGCCGATGGCGCCCACCCCCAGGATGGCGATGTTGCACTCGTTGAGCGCGTCGGCATCACGCACACCTTCCAGACGGCGGAACAGCTCCTTGCGCGAGACGACGTAAGTCCAGGGAGCGCGCAGCGGCCAGCCCTGCGGGTCCGGACGCGCCTTGCCGCCCTTCGCGGAGTAATCCAGAATGAGCAGCCGCTCGTCGCCCAGCACGGCGTCGGTAAAGACCAGACCGACGAGGCCGTGCCCGTCTGGCTTGCGCCCGGCATGGAACTGGTGTCCTTCACGGTGCAGCAGCTCTTCGAGGTCGCCGGTGTGGCCCATCAGCGGCGGCTGCTGGCTCAGGCGAAACCACCTGCCGTTGCGGGTGGTCTGCTTGACCTCCAAACCGAAGCGAAGTCCCTCCAGCAATTCCTTCGCGATGGCCACCCCTCCAACGCTCTTGAGCACGGCGAGGTCTCGGCCGTCTGCGCAGAGGACGCCGAACGTGCCGCGCTCCCTGCCAGCGAACTCGGCGAAAGCGGCCGGCGGGGTAAGGACGCTGAGCGAGCTGTAGGCGAAGTACTCGGGGAGCTCGTACAGCACGAGTTCGCGTGGGAACGAGCCGAGCATCCACGAGCGCAGCCAGCGTCGCAGCGCGTTGTGAACTTCGCTCGCGGGCACGAACGGCGTCCATTCGCGCGGTGGAAACAGGCAGGGGACTCCTTCCGGGCTTTGATGGCGGGCACCGCGGATGCGGGGGTCGGTGAAGTGCACCTCCGGCGGGCGGTACGGGAAGGCTTCCGGGTACGTGACGCGGACCTTGAAGCGCCCGCTTTCGGGCGCGCCGTCGGGCACTCCGGCCCGGACCACCACCTCGCCGGCGAAGCCGACCTTCCCGCCGGTGGCGTCTTCCGAGAAGCCGTTGGAGACCCAGAAAGCACGCTCGGCGTCGAACCTATCTCGGTCGCGTTCGTACCACGGCTTCACGCCGCTGAGGAGTTGTCCAGGCGGGTGCGAGTCTTGTTCTTCGAGCGCTTGTACGCCGACGTGCCGCCACCGCCGCTGCTCCGTCCGCCGGACCCATCGTCGCCACCGTCGTCGTCATCCCATCCGTAGTTGTCCTCGTACTCGTCGTTGTCGGGTCGCAAGTCGTAGGCGCCGTCCTCTTCCACCTCCAGCGTGATGGTGCCCTGGTGCTGCGTCTCGCGGACGTCGTCATCGTCGCCGACGTGGTCGCGGTATGCCTTCATGACGTCGTCGTGGGGCTGCTTGTGCTTGTTGTTGGCGCCGACGGACACGATGACGACCTCGGGGTCGATGACCTCCAGGCCGCGGAGCCACGGCTCGTCGTCCTTGTGGTCCTTGATGAACGTCCGGGAGCCGTGATGGCTGGCGTGCAGGACCGTGCTGTCGATGACGCCGATGTCGTTCTCGTCGGGGACGTCCTCGTAGTAGCCGATGATGCGGTCCCAGCAGCTGAGGTCGGAGTCGCCAGCGAACATCACCGAGACCCCTGCGTACGAGAACTTGTAGACGCCGCAGAACTTGTGAACCTCGGCGCGCTGCTGCTCGTCGGTAAGGTCCTCGCCTATATCGATGTAGCCGGGCGGGGAGAAGCAGCGCACCGTCACCTCGTCGTTCTCGCCGAGCTGGGCGATGGGGGTGCGGCAGCCCTTCTGCACGACGACGTTGTCGTGGTCCTGCATGACCTTCTTGAACTCCTCGAACTTGTCGCCGAGAGACTTGTCGGTCTCGTAGCGCGGCGCCCAAATCTCTTGCACGTCGAACCGCTCCACGAGGTCCTGCAGGCCGCGGATGTGGTCGTCGTGTGCGTGCGTGATGATGAGCAGGTCCAGGCGCGGCTTGCCGTCCTCGCCCGTCGGCAGACGGTCGTCCATCAGCTTGAAGAGGTCGATGCCGTGGTCCTCGCAGCGGAACACGTCGATAAGCACCCAGCTGTCGCCAGGGAGCCGGACGAGGGTCGAATCGCCCTCGCTGATGTCAACGAAAATTACCTCGAAGTCAGCCATTTCGCGTCACCGTAGTCCTGCCGGCCGAGCTGGGCCGGCCCTTTCGCTTGAGCTTTTCTGATGTCTGCCGCCAGGCAACCAACCATCATGACCCGCGGCCCCGACGGAACCCGCATCGGCTTGTGCCTATCCGGCGGCGGCTTCCGAGCAGCCCTCTACGGCCTTGGCGTCGTGCGCTACCTGGCCGAGGCGGGGCTGCTGTCCCACGTGCAGGCGGTGTCGGCGGTCTCCGGCGGTTCGGTCGCCGCCGCTGTCCTCGCAGACCGTTGGCCAGCAATCGCGGCTGACGGCTATTCGCTTGGGTCCTTCTTGCGCGAGGTTCAGGCGCCCGTCCACGAAGCGCTCGCATCGCACAACATGCGCAACGAGGCCGTGGCGCGCTGGGCCGGCCGCCGCCTGACACTTCGGGGACGCTCTCGCGGCTCCGCGATGGGCGATGTGATGGTCGACCGGCTGTTGCAAGCCCGTCGGGTGACAGACCTTGACCCGGCGCTGCAGGTTGTCCTGACGAGCACCGACTTGTGCACCGGCCGCGCGTTTCGCGTGTCACGCGACTTCATCGGCAGCTACGACTTCGGCTATCAGCCCGCCCCCGAAGCACTTTCCCTGGGACAGGCTGTCGCCGCCTCCGCCGCCGTCCCCGTGCTGTTCCCGCCGGTCTACCTGCCCACCGCTGGACTTGGGCTTCGTGCCGCGCCCGAAGTCCTGTCGCTCGTAGACGGCGGCGTCTACGACAACCTCGGGCTGGAGTGGTTTCAGGGCTGGAAGAGCGGGCGTCCAGCCACAGCCCGAGAAGTGGACTTTCTCATCGTCGTTGATGCCTCAGGGCCGCTCGTCAAGCAGCATGCAACGCTGGGCGGTCTTCGCGCCGTCAACCGCGGCCGCCAAATCCAGTACACGCAGACGCGCGCGACGCGCATCCGCTGGTTCGTCGAGGAGCTCATCGCGGGCAGGATGCACGGCACCTATCTGATCTCAAAGTACGACCCCAGCGGGTTTCGACATCCGGACGGTTCGCCCATCGACCCGCGCCTCCACGATGGCGCGCTACCGGCCGGCTTCGCGTCCAAGCTCGCGAGCCTTCGCACTGACCTGGACCGGTTCAGGCGCGAGGAGAGTGAGTTGCTGAGCTACCACGGCTACTGGTCCACTCATGCGAGGCTGGGGGCACTTCATCCGGAACTCGCGGTGGCGGCAGAGCCGAGCTGGTGCGACTACCAGAACCTCGCGCCCAGGGATGCTGACGCGCTGCAGACGATGCTCGCAGCGGGGACGAAGCGGCGGCTTCGCCTATAGCCACTGACAGCACCGGTACAGCCCAAAGCAACCATCGAGCATCAACACGGTCCAGCACACGGCTGCTCATCACCGTGCCGCCAGCCGGTCGCTTGTTAGAACACCAATGCTCCGGGCGCCGGCGACGCGTCTCACCGTCGAACGGCAACCGGACGGCTCACGCTCCAAGCTTGGTAATCGCGTAAAGCGCCGTGCCGCCTGGGGCTGTCCCTGCTACCGCCCGCTCAGCGGGATGCCCGAATGGGGACCCGCAACACGAACGCCTACCGGAGCACATAGCCTGAGTGGGCGGACGAAAGTGCTGCTGTCTAGTCGCGTGGCGTTGCGGCCACCGGTCGGCATCGGTCGATAATCGTGCGGTGTGGACGAGCGCGCGAGAAGAAATCGCCGGCTCCAACGCGGGCTTGAGTGCGATCGGTGCCGACCGCCAAGGCCGGCTCGCGCTTCGCGGCGGCGAAACGCACGAGCGACCGCGGACGCAGGAGGAGCGCAAGGCTCGGTGTGCTTGAGAGACCGCTGACTTTGGCGTGGGAGGGGTCGTCGTGCCGCTTTGCCGAGCGACGCGGCCGCAGCCTCGGGGCGGGGGCTAGGGTGGTGGGGGTGGCGCAAGATTGAGTTGGCGGCGGCCGGTGTAGGAGAGCGTTCTGCCGTCTTTGAGATCGAAGGTCACGGTCAGCTGCGACACGGAGACGTGGCCGGGGAGGAGCGCGATGAACGACCGGCCGCGGCTTGAGATCGCGGGTTGCCGGGGACCGTCCGGGCTGGTCACCGTGAGATCGCTCACCGCCTGTGAAATCGCTCCAAAGACAACCGTGTGCCGGTGGGGCCAGATCGCCCTGCCGGCATCGTCGATGGAAAGGCGGAAACTGCGGCGGATGGCAAAGAAGAACGGAAGCACCCTGCTGCTGCCGCACTCCCCTGACCGACCGGGCCCCAGATCAGGCCAGACGACGACGCACGCCCGCCTTCGGGCCGTGCTGGGATAAGCGCGTTCGTGCTCTGCAAACCAGGCAGGACCGCCGAGCGGATCGGCGATGCTCGCGCGCCGCTCAAGCCCACCGAAGGTGCGCGTTGAGCCGTCGCGATAGCGCGCGACGATGCCGATCTCCCTTCGCTCAAGCCCGCCGGGGAGCAGTGCTAGCGCGATCCCGCCGCGCGCGGACGCGTCGACATGAGCTCCATCGGACAGGCGCGTAGCAGTAAAGCCGCTCAGCCCCTTGCCCGCCAGCGCAACCGCGGTTCTCGCTCCGGTCTCTGTCGCCACGAGCGTCGAGCGGCGACTTGCGATGTAGCCGCAGGCCCCATGGTCCTCAGAGCGCACAAGGTGGGGGTTCGGGTCGGAGAACTTCGCGACAAGGCGCAGGCAGCGCAGGTGCGGGCCGCGGCGATAAAGCCGCGCGCTGAAGGCCTCGCGCCCGTGACGCCGCCTTACGAGCGTGTGGGGAACGCGCCGAAGCACGCGGTCGATGGAGATCCGGCGGTCATCGCCAGTGCACGTGTCAATGAGATCCCTAACGTCACGGCGGTTGCCGTCGCGCCTGCGCGTTCGAACAAAGAGCCGGTAAGCCTCGCCGGCGCGCGGGGTCATAGCGTTGTCCGGCGCCCTGGCGAACTCGGGCGCGACACCGTGAGACATGTCTCCCGTCGCCACCTGCCGCTGAGGGGTCCTGACCCAGACGATTCGCGGTCCTCGCCCCTTCAGGTAGCGCACGACATGAAAGCGCGCGGGCGAAAGCAGAGCCCCATAAAATGATGGACCTGACAGCAGCACACCCTCGGCGACCACGTCGGCTGCCTTGAAGGCGTCATATCCCGGCGCATAGCTCGTGCAGGGGGGAAAAAGGGGGCTGGCGCGGCCCGGCGCTGGCAGCCCCAACAGCGCAACGGCCACAACCACAGCGCACGTTACGACAGTCCGCCACGCCGACGCCAAAAGCACCACCCAAGTGTACGGCGGCCTCGGCAATCTGCGGAGCCGATCTCACCTCACGAAACGCGCTGCGCGAACTACCGCGTGCCAAACGATGACGCACCCTCGCGCGGCTAGCGCCACCCCCCGCAGCCAGTCCGCGGGAAATGCGAACCGCCGCGATGAGCCGGTGCCCTGCTCTGCTCGTCGTCGGGCCCGCAAGGCAGTCCTCCAGTGGGGACGCCAGACGCCGCTTGATCGACTAGCGGCTCGTCCCACCGACCAACGGCTATCGGAACCGCGGATCGACCGGCCGCTCGCGGCGCGGGGGCGGTATGACTTCTCCTATGAGCCAGAGCTTCATCGAGATCCTCACCACGATCATGATCTGCGGGATTTTCGCGGGCGCTGTCCCGCTCATGGTTCGTCTGTGGCACGACGATCTTCCTGGCGTCGAGAAGCCGATGTGGTCGTGGAGCCGGACCACGGCGGGGAGAGAGCGCGCGTACATGCGCGCCCTGCCGACACTGGTTGCGGGGCTTGGACTGTTGGCTATCGGATTCGCTTCGAATCTGGTGATCCCCGGCGACACTGGGCGCTGGATCCAGTTGGTCGCGTTCGGGGTCATGCTGTTCGTCGTCATTCCGACGTCGGTATTGATCACGTGGTTCAATCGGCCCAAGGCGCTCGTGCCCCCGCACATGCGACAGGAGCACGGCTACTTGAAGGCTCGTCGGACGAGATAGCCGGGACTCAGCACCCGCGTTCGGGTCGGGCATCTCCCATCCCAGTCCCTCAGCGGACCAGCCAGCGCGTTCCACAGTCGAACGAGTACCGGGACAGCAATCAAGGCGGGGGGCAGTATCTCGTTACGAGCGACTGATCCGATCGATCGGCCCAGCCACCGGCAACTCTGGCTTGTAGATAATCGACGAGGTTCTCGGCGATGGTGATCGTCTCTTCGAGCGCCTTGTCGTCCGGCTCAGGCGCTGGCCGTCGACCGGCGATCGGGCAGGCTCTACCGCTGACCATCCACCGAGCGACGCTCAGTCAGCCCACCAGTCTCGCTGACCCTCCACGTCTTCCCGCGGGTTCTCGCCGAGGTTGGGCGCGCCGAAGACGAGGATCTCAAGGCCCTCCGGCCCGGCCTCGTACCCGCGCCATGTACCGGGCGGAACGCGCACGACGTCCCACTTCTTGACCTCGACGATCTCGTCGTCGAGCTTCATCCGCCCGCTCCCGCCCACGACCACGAACACCTCCTCCTGCTCCTTGTGCGTGTGGCCGTACGGGAACCGGTAGTCGGGCGGGATGCGCTGATAGCTCAGGCCGGACTGCTCGAGCTCGAGCGCCTTACTCGCGAGACGGAACTCCAGGTCCGGCGCGCCGTCGAAGTTGGACCCGACATCCGCCAGATCCTCTCTGAGGTTCCTGAGCGTGAACGGCACGGCCCCGATTCTACGGTTCAGGCTTCATACCGCCGCCGCGCCGCCAGAGCTGACAGCGGCATCGAGTCCGCCTGGGACCGGGGCACTGAGCCATACTGGGCCGAGCAACGACGAGCACGTCGGACGCGGTAGCCGTTCCGAATTAAGGACCGCACGCGGCGGCACGGAGCGCCCACATCCCGCCCCGTGCGGACGGTTCGAAGATCGGATCGTTGCGCAGCGGGATTGCCGGCGGAACGAGGTGCTCCCGGTGCATGGCTGCAAGCTACTGGCGCGCCTAGACTCTCGCTTGAAGCGGCACTCGCGTCGGCTCGCGTCGACGTCCGCAAGCCGGTCCGCTACCGGGACGCCGGCCGCTCGTCCCACAGCCCAACCTCCGGCGGGACCCGGACTTTGACGGTCTGTCTGGTGCCAAGCCTGTTGATCAGGGGACGGACCCGGACACCCCTGAGCGACCCTTGACTGGATGACGATTCCGGTGCTGCCCCTAGTCTTTCGGTGTCAGAGCTCGTCCCGCAGGCGAACCTCTGCCGGAACTTGGCCGCTGCGGAACACGACAGGTCTGTGCGCGCCTTGTGCGGAGATCGCCTCGTCCGCGAACGGCCGCCGATATCGCGGCCGCGAACGCCACGGGCGCTTCTGCGGCTGCCGGGCCGACGTTGTTGTGCGTGGGCGGCGGCTGGGGTACGAGGGCAACAGCGACTAGTCTGAACTGACTCCATGTTCTCCCGACAGTTCTTGTCGAGAGGGAGAGCGTCTTAAGGTCCGGAGGCCCCGAGAGTGTCGGGGCCGTCCGGGGCGCGGCTCATCGTCGCTTCTTCACCGCCAAGTGACGAAGTGCAAGGAGT
>DASYVZ010000617.1:0-7968 GCA_035936515.1 Solirubrobacteraceae bacterium
GCCCGAGCGCCGCCGCCCGGTCGACGAGCGACGGCGGCGGCGCGGTGCCCGTGGTGGGGGCGCCGGGCGCGGTTGGTGCGCCGGGTGCGACGGCCGGGACCTCTGCCGGTTGTGGTTCGCTCGGCAGTGGGCGTGGTGCGACCTTGAGTCGCGCACGCTCGCCCTGACGCCGGAGGCGCTTGCCCGGCCATTCGCTGCGATAGCCGGCGAGGGCGATCACGGCCGGAACGAGCACGGTACGCACGAGGAACGCGTCGATCAGCAGGCCGGCGGCCATGACGAAGGCCAGCTGCCGGAACGCCAGCAGCGGCACGAGGGCGAGCGCGGCAAAGGAGAACGCGAGGACGATCCCCGCGGCAGAGATCGCCCGTGCCGCGCCAGTGCCCGCGATGACGATCGCCTCCCGCAGCGGGCGTCGCTGAGCCTCGTCCCAGATGCGCCCGACGAGCAGGATGTTGTAGTCAGAACCGAGAGCGACGAGCAGGACGCCGGCGGTGATCGGGACGTAGTACGCGATGTCCTCGCCGCCGAGGAGCAGCTCGAACAGCCCGACGCCGAGGCCGATCGCCGCAATCGGAGACAGCGCGGCAGCGGCGACGAGGTACAACGGCGCCACGAGCCCGCGCAGGAAGACGACGAGCACGAGCAGGACCGCGAGCAGCACCGCCGGCACCACGCGCCGCAGATCGAGGACCGTGTTGGTGATCGTCTCCTCGGAGAGCGCGGTGTCGCCCGCAAAGCTCGCCTGCGCCTGCGGCAGCCCCGCCTGCGCCAGCAGCGTGTCGATGCGGTTGCGCAAGATCTCCAGCCGCGAGATCGCGACGCTGCCGAGTGGGTCGGCGGTCAATGCGATCGCGTACCGGGCGGCGTTGCCGTTCTGCGCCAGCAACGCGCCGAGCTCCTGCCCCGTCGGGTTGATCCGGGGTCCGAGCACCTCGGCGACGCCGGGCTGATCTGCCAGCAGCTGCTGCAGGCGCGCGAGCTCCTGTCGCTGCTGCGTCACGCCGCGCTGCTCGACGAGAAGCACCGTCGGCGACAGGACACCCGGCACGAATCCCGTCGCCGCCTGCGCGTATGCGCGCCGCGGCTCGCTGTCGATCGGTAGGCCGCGGATCAGCGGGTTGCCGAGGTCCAGTGAGACGATCGGCGTCGCCATCGCGATCAGCGCGAGGAGCGAGACGCCGATCGCGACACGGGGCTTGACCACGGCCCAGCGCACGAGCCTGGCCATGACTCCGTCCGTCGTGTCGATGCTGCGGGCAGCGGCGGGGGGTCGGTGCGGCCAGAACAGCCGCCGCCCGAGCAGCGCGATCGACGCCGGGATGAACGTGATCGCCACGGCCATCCCGATCAGCACGGCGAGCGCGAGGCCGGGGCCGAAGGCCTGCAGGAAGCCGAGATCCGCCACGATGAGCGCGCCGCAGGCCGCCGCCACCGCGAGGCCGCAGGTCAGGATGATCGGCGTCAGCTCGGCCGTCGTCGCACGCGCCGCAGCCGCGTGCTGCTCGCCGCTGTCCACGCGGCGGCGAAAGCGCGACAGGAAGAACAGCGAGTAGTCCGTCACGATGCCGAACAGCAGAGCGACGATGACCGGCTGTACCTCGCTCGGCACCGACACCCCCAGCGCCGCTCCGATCGTCGCCACCAGCCGGACGCACACGAGGTAGGCGATCGCGACGGCGGCGAGGTTGACGAGCGGGGCGGGCAGCGCCCGGAAGTACAGCCCTACCGCGACGAGCACGAAGAGGAGCGTCGCGCCCTCGAAGAGCGGCAGATGCTCTCCGATGACCTCCGCCTGCGCGGCGCGCGCCGGGATCGCCCCGGTGACGCCGACGAAGGCGTCGTCGTCGACGATCGGGCGGATGTAGCGATCGGCGAAGCGCTGAGCCGATCCGGTGCGCCCGTCCTGGCCGACGCTGGGGGGGAAGAGCAGCGGGATGAGCATCGTCGTCGACCGCTCGCGTATCAGCGGAACGTCCCCGATGCCGTTGGAGAGCGGATAGCCACGGGTCTGGCGCAGCGTGGGCAGGTCGCCGCGATCCAGCCGCGCGATCTGGAGGGCGATCTGCGCCTGATCGCCCAGCGTCAACCCGCCGGGATCGCGGACGACGACGATCGTCCGGCTCAGGAACGGAAACAGGAAGAGCTCGGCCGCGCGCTTCTCGGACTCGATCGACTCCGCCCCCGCCGGCACGAGGTCGCCGAGCGCGCCGACCTGCGCCTCGCGGATCGACGGAAGCAGCAGCGTGAACGCGACCGCGGCGACCACCCATGCGACGACGATCGGCACCCGCGCGGCAACGACGACGCGAGCGAAGCGATCCGCCATGCCGTGTCAGCGACCGGGGCTCTCGAGGTTCAGCCGGCGGCGCTCGGCCGCGGCGAGCTCGGCGTAGCGTCCCTCGGCGAGGTCGGCCCAGGGGCGGCCGCCGACGGACTGCAGCCGCTGGTAGCTCATCGTCTGCAGCGCGCGATGGGCGAGCAGCCGCTCGAGCGTCGCGTCATCGCCGTGGCGCGCGAGCAGCCGGCGCAGCGCGCGCCGCTCGCGGACGCGCGCGAGCCGGACGGGGAGGTACACGAGCAGGATGGCGCTCGACGGGATGAGCGCGACCGACAGGCCCAGCAGCGTGCTCAGGTTTCCGATGCTGTCGCGCGCGGTGCGTCCGCTGATCCGCGTGTCGCGCCCCGTCTCGGCGACCTGCGCGGCCGTGCGGTCGAGCCGTTCGCCGACGAACGGGATGTTCAGGTCGCCGAGCGCGCGACCCGTCTCCTCGACTGCACCGCCGGCACTCGAGATCGTCCTGCTGAGCTCCGTGAGCCCCTCGACCTCGTCGTGAACGCGCAGCCCCAGCAGCAGCCAGGCGATGACCCAGACGACGACGAACAGGTCCACGAGGCCGATCCACGCGCCGACCCTGGGCCAGCTCATGAATCGGTGTCGTTGGTTGAACCCTTCGTGAACCGCGTCAGCCTGCGGGCCCGGCTGGCTGGCATCGCTCCTCCTCAGATCACCGTCGAGAGTCGAGAGCTACCCGACAGGAGGCTGGGTCGAACCGCTGCGTCAGCGGGATGACACTGATGACGCGGCGTGGCGGCGGCGTATGCGGTACTAGGATGTCAGCACGCTGACGCCGCGCGACGGCCGGAACGCTCAGGCGGGCAGTGACGTATCCATGAGACATCGCATCCTCACCTTGATCGCCGCCGCGACGCTCCTGGGCGCCGCCGGCTGCGGATCGGACAACGACGACGACGACCAGGCGGCGACCACCACGACGCCCGCAGGCGGTCAGGTCACGACGACGACCCCGACCGCCACGACCCCCACCGCCACGACCCCCCCCACCACCACGACCGACGGCGACGGTGAGGAGCAGTTGTCGCCAGAGGGTCGAGCCGTGCTCGGCGAGACGCAGGATCTCGCTGCCGACGTCAGCCGGACCGCCGAGGAATTCGCGGAGGGTGGCATCGACGCCGACGAGGCGAGGGCGCGTCTCGAGCTCGCCGGCGAGCGCGCCAACGATCTGCGCGATCGCGCGCAGGAACTGCCTGCCGCGGACCGCGCAAGCGCGCGACTGGCCTCGCTCAACGAGGAAATCAGCCAGACCACCACCGAGGTGTCGAGGCTCATCGCGTCCGGCCGCGCGGCCAGCCGCGACGAGATCGACCAGCGGATCGACCAGCTGCGCGACGAGGCCCGCTCGACGTTCGACGCGGTGAGCGACCAGCTCGACGATCGAACCGAGCGGCGGTTCCGCGAGGCGCTGGAGAGCATCGGCATCGGGTGACCGACCGCCTGCGGCGGGCGGAAGGAGCCACCCGCCCGTCGCAGCACGACCATCCGCCGCCGCCGTGTCAGGGCCTGACGAGCGTCAGCCGGTGGGCCCGCTCACAGCCGATCAACCGGTCGCGGGAGTCGGCGCGGACGATGTCGTCGCCGGTCCCGCAGTTGATGGTCTCGACGCTGCCGTTGGCGGCGTCGATCGCGTCGTCGCCGCTGCCGCCGTAGTACCGGTTGCGGCCGTCGCCGCCGTCGATCCGGTCGTTGCCCGCGCCGCCGCTCAGGCTGTCGCCGTCCAGGCCGCCGGAGAGGCGATCGTTGCCGTCGCCGCCGCGCAGGATGTCGCGGCCGTCGCCGCCCGACAGGCGATCGTGGCCGTCGCCGCCGCCGAGGTTGTCGAAGCCCAGCCCGCCTTCGAGGTAGTCGATGCCGTTGCCGCCGCTGAGGAAGTCGTCGCCGCGACCGCCGTTGAGATCGTCGGGGCCGGACTCGCCGATCAGCCGGTCGTTGCCCAGCCCGCCCGACAGGAAGTCGAAGCCGGTCCCGCCGTAGACGCGGTCGGCGTCGGCGCCACCGCTCAGATCGTCCGGTCCGCCTTCACCCAAGAGCACATCGCGACCGGCGCCGCCCTGGATCTCGTCGAACCCGTCGCCGCCGCGCACGCAGTCGTCGCCCTGCAGCGCATTGACGGTGTCATCGCCGGCTCCGGAGATGATGCGATCGGCGCCGGCCGTTGCGTTGAGCGTGTCGGGGCCCTCGGTGCCGAAGATGGGTGCCAGGCTCTCGTCCGGACACGGCTGCGGCGCTCTCTGCGCCGCTGCTGTGGACGGGATGGCGAGGCTGGCGGCCACGACGAGGAGCACACCCGCCAGCCGACGAGGGGCAGGACCGAACGCTGACATGAAGACCTCCGGAGGGCCTGGGGGACGTGGTCGCCTGAGCGGGGCGCACTGCCCGCCGTCGGCAGCAGTGTCCCATACGGGTGGGCGTTGCTGTGCGCGCTGGCGGCCGCGCAGCCCGCACCGGTCGCTCGTCTAGGGAGCCTTGTCGATGCCGTCGGTCAACGGGTGTCGCAACGTCGTCCACGGGCTCCGCCCGGCGTAGCGCCGCACACCCGGCGTCGCGCTCAGGGAGAACACGAGCACCGACACCGCGATCGCGAGCGTGCTCGCGGCGAACAGCCGGTCGAACTCCTCGAGCGCGTAGCGCTCGACGAACAGCGTGTAGTAGATCGCGGCCACCCCGATCGGCCCGTACCACGACAGGAACGCCACGCCGCGACGGGGTGTAGCGGTGGGCGCGAGGGCGAGCGCCGCAGCCGCAGGCCGGCGGATGATCAGCGCCCAGGCGGCGAACGCGAGGCCGGTCCAACCCAACTCGACCCAGCCATCCCATGGCAGCATGCTGCCGAAGAGCAGGAAGACGGGGACGATGAGCAGTTGCTGAAGCCCCTCCTGTGTCTCCTCGAGCTGCTGGGCATAGCGCTCCTCGAGCATCAGCGAGAACAGGAGCCCCGCGACGAACGCGCCGAGGATCCCCGTGCCGCCGAGCGCGTGGACCGCGCCGAGCGTCAGCAACGCGAGCGCGAGCGCGCTGACGAGAAAGAAGCCGCTCGACGTCGCCTGGTGATCCTCGGCGAGATCGACGACCTTCGCCGCGCTCGCGCCGATCGCGGCGCCCACGATCAGCGCGAGCGCCACCTGACCGATCGCCTCTCCGGCAATCGTGCCGGCGTCATCTCCAGGCAGCGTGAGCACCAGCGCCGGGACGAGCACGAAGACGAGCGCGAGCCCGTCGTTCGCGCCGGCCTCGACCTGCAGAGAACGCCGCAGCCAGCGTGGCAGGTTGGCCTCCGCGAGCCGGCCGGTCACCAGCGCGGAGGCCACGACGGGATCGGTCGGAGTGAGGATCGCGCCGAGCAGGAGGGCCACCCAGGGCTCGAGCCCGAGGACCAGCCAGCCGCCGAGGCTCGTGAGCAGCCACATGCCGACCATCGCGATCGTCAGCAGCGACGCCGCTCGCTTCCAGATGAGACGCAGATCACCGCGCGTGATCTGCAGACCGACGCCCACCAGCGACACCGCGAGCGTGACACGAGCCAGCTCCTCGAGGACCTTGTGCTCGTCGTGCAACCGATCGGGCTCGAGCACCCCCAGCGCCTCGGGCCCGAGCAGTACGCCGGCCAGCAGCGCGAGCAGCGGCACCGACAGCCACAGCCGCTTGATGATGTTCGACGGCAGGCCGAGCGCGAAGACCGCGGCGCCGACGAGGATCAAGACGAGGTCGATGCTCACGCCGCGACGGCTCATACCCCGCGTCGCCGCTGTCGCATGCAGCAGCGTCAGGCCGCAGACAGGCCAGCAGCGGCTGGCTCGCCTGGGCCTGGGGGTGGGCGCAGCTCTCGGCTGATGTGGGTAGGCCCTGTCGATGCAGCGCGCGTCGTCGGCAATCGCCAGCCTGCCGCCGGGCATCGCCGGGCGCCGTCGTGCCTGACGCCGACCTCGTCCTCGAGGGCGGGGGTATGAAGGGAATCGGGCTCGGCGGGGCGATCACGGCGCTCATGCGCGCGGGCTACGCCTTTCAGCGGGTCGCCGGGACGTCGGCGGGCGCGGTCGCCGCTGCGTTGCTGGCGGGCGGGAGCGGCGCGCGCGGGCTGACGGACGCGATGGCGCGGCTGCAGTACGCGCGCGTGCCCGACCGTGGACTGCCGAAGATCCCGATCCTCAGCGAAGGCCTGTCGCTGCTGCACTCGGCCGGCGCGTACCAGGGCGACTACATCCACGGGTTCGTGCGTGACGAGCTGGCGCGTCTCGGCGTACGGACGTTCGGCGACCTGCGCCGTACCGACGATGGCGACGACGTCAACCTGCCACCCGAGCGCCGCTACCGGCTCGTCGTCACCGCGACCGACATCACGCGCGGCCGGCTGCTGCGCCTGCCGTGGGACTACGCGCTGCTGGGCCTGGATCCCGACGAGCAGCTGGTCGCCGACGCCGTGCGCGCGTCCATCTCGATCCCGCTGTACTTCGAGCCCGTGGTCGTGCGCGACGGGGTCACGGGAGAGCCGACGACGCTCGTCGACGGTGGGGTGCTGTCGAACTTCCCGATCGCGATCTTCGACCGTACCGACCTGCGCCCGCCGCGCTGGCCGACGATCGGCATCAAGGTCGTGCCGGGTGTGCCGGCCGGCGATCCCCAGCTCTTCCCCGGCGTGGCGCTGCCCGCGCTGCCGCCCGTCAAGCTGCTCGAGCAGGTCGTCGTGACCGCGATCGTCGGCAACGACCAGACCTACACCGAGCGCCCGTGCGTGCGACGGCGGACGATCAGCGTCGACACCAGCGCCGTGGGAGTCGTGGAGTTCGGCGCCTCCGAGGCACAGCGCGCAACCTTGATCGCCAACGGGACCGCCGCCGCCGAACGGTTCCTGCAGACGTGGGACTGGGAGGCGTTCCGGCGGGAGTGCCCGCCGCTGCCGGCGCGATAGCGCGCCCTCAGGGCGCGCGCGGCGGCATGCGCGTCACCTCGCCGACCGGCAGCGTCAGGTCGGTGCCGCCCGCAAAGCGCACGACGACCCGGTACTCGTCGACCATCCCGACCACCCGCGCCTCGATGATCTGGATGTCGCCGGTGATCGGCGCCGTGCGCACGAGCGCCACGCGCTCGCCCTGCTCGAAGCTCTGTGGTTCGGCGCTCATCGCGCTCCTGCGCCCGATCCTCGCACGACAGCCTCCCCGGCGGCGGCCCACAGGACTCAGCGGCTCTCGGCCGCGGCGGTGGTCGGCTCGCCGAGCGCCAGCCGAGGCCGTCCGCCGAGGCGCAGCGCCAGCAGGGTCGAGGCCGCGGCGCTCAGTGCGATGATCGCGAAGAAGGCCTGCGCGTGCTCGCTGCCGTGGCCGAGCAGCGTTGCGAGCAGCAGCGCCGACACGATGCTGCCGCTGTAGCGCGCCGTCGCGAACAGCCCGGCAGCGACACCGGCGTGACGCGGTGCGACGGCCTCCATCGCCGCCGTCTGCAGCGGCGCGTTCGCGAGACCCAGGCCAATGCCGCCGAGCAGCAGCGCGCCCGCCAGACCGAGCGCCGAGGGTGTGGCGCCCATCGCCGTCAGCAGCGCGGCCGCTACCGTCAGCAGCGCGAGCCCGAAGCCGGCCGGCAGGCGGTGGCCGCGGCGGTCGGCGACGCGTCCGCCC
>DASYVZ010000618.1:0-6099 GCA_035936515.1 Solirubrobacteraceae bacterium
AGCCCGTACAGCGCGGCGAGCTGCGATGAGCGGCCGCTCCACAGCAGCGGTGGGTGCATCGCCCGCGCGAGCGCCTGCGCAGCGGCGATCGGATGACGGATCCCCTGTACGGCGGCGACCGCGCCGGCGCGGCCATCGCCGCACATGAGCGATGCGTCGCACCAGACGCCGCCATCGGCGGCGAGCGCCGAGCCGGTGCCCGCGTTGAACAGCGGGCTGTCCTCCAGGACGACGACGGCCGCGACGCAGGCCGCCTCCGCGCCGGCGCCGAGTCGCCGCCATCCGCCGTCGATCGCGCACGCCAGCTCGCGCCGAAGATCGGCGTCAGCACGGTCGTCGGGCCCGGCGCGACGGCGGCCGGCCCCGCCGTGGACGATCAGGATCGGTGCGACCGTAGGTTCAGCTCGGTTGATCCTCGTCAGGCGAGGGCTCGCGCGGCCCCTCCTCGCCCGGGCCGGGCGTCAGCGGGCGGGACGGCATGTTCTCGTCGCCCGGTCCGGTGGGACCACCGACCGGCTGATCGTCAGGAATGCTGCCGCGCCGACCCTCGTCGGCCAGCGGCGCGTCTTCGGTGTGCTCCATGTTCCGGCGTGTACCCGATCGCGACGATCAGCCGCGCACGAGCTTGCGAGCGAGCTTGCCGATCGCGACGACGGCCGGCGCATCCGGTGCGTAGTCGATCGGCGCGATGGCGGCGCGCTCTGCATGACCGAAGCAGTCGTCGTAGGGGATCGCGCCGATCACGCCGAGGTCATGCTCGTCGGCGAATCGCTGCACGACCTCGAGCTCGCCCTCGCGCACCTTGTTGGCGAGCAGTGCCAGATGCTGGATACCCAGATCACGCGCCAGCGCCAGGATACGGCGGCCGGACTCCAGCGACTTGAAGTACGGCTCGACGACCGCGTACAGCACGTCGACGTGCTTGGCGGTGCCGACCTTCAGATGCTCCGTCGACGCCTCCGTGTCGAGGATGCAGATGTAGTTCTGCGAGTTCGGCGCCGCCCCCACCACGGCACGCATCGCCACGTGGTAGCGGCCCATGCAGCCGGTGTCGGCCTTCTTGGGCTCGTGCGCGACGAGGACGGTGACGCCGTCCGGAGCCTCCATCGCGTGCGCGGCGCGAATCTGATCGATCGTCTGCGTCAGCTCCAGGCGCCCGTCGACCACCCGCACGATGTCCGATGACATCGTCGGCAGGTCGGTCATCCGCTCGGCGGGGATCCCGACGGTCAGCGGCAGGTTCGGGTTGAGGTCGTTGTCGAGCGCGAGCACCTCGTAGCCTTGCCGCGCGAGCTGCCGGGCGAGCGTCCCGGAGATCGTCGTCTTGCCTGCTCCGCCCTTGCCCGCGATCGCGACTTTCATGGCTCGACCCTACGGGACGTACGCCCGGCGATCAACGGCTGACTGCACGGTTGGCCCGTGTGCGGCGGGGCCGGCGCGCGACAGCGGCGCGCTGGCAGGCACTCTTCACCGGCGAAGCTCTTCGCGCGTGGGGGGCAGGGTTCATCCACACGCTGACACGGTGGCCGTGCGGCAGTGTTTCCAGGTCAGCCAGTCGTGGTCATCTTGAGCTTCGCGAGGTTCTCCGGCGTGCGGGGGAGCGTTTCGAACGTCGTGTAGCGCAGGCGGCCGCGAAACGTCCCGCGGCGCCCGTTGATCTCGAACACGACGCGGCCGACCCACTCGATCGGCGCGAGCGTCTGCGCGTCGAACAGCATCACGCTGCTGCTGGAGCGGGCGATGAACTGGGGGTCGCTCACCGGGCCCACGTCGTGCTCGATGACCAGTCGGTATGCGCGCCGCCCGGCGACCGTGACGATGCCCTGCTGTCGGACGTTGTCTGAGCGGTAGGCCGCCTTGAACTCCGCGGTCGGGTCGAAGCGCTCGACCTCGCGCGGCTTGCCGGTCAGCACATCCGGCGCTCGCCCGGGCACCGACCCGCGCGGCATGCGCAACGTTTCCCTCGTCGGATCTCCGGCCGCCTCCATGCCGAAGATCCGGCGCCCGTCGCGCAGCTCGTATGCGACGTAGTGATAGGCAGGCCGCTTGAGGTCATACCAGGACTCCATCACTTCTACGCCGCGCGGAAGATCGAGCTCGCGCTCGATGAACGCCGGAGCGTCGGTGGTCATGCGCGTCACCACGTGGTAGAGCGTCGGCTTCGACACGGCGGCGTACGCGCGGTCGACCACGCTCGCGCTGCCATTCCCGAGGCTGGCCACCACGACCGCGAGGATCAGGCCCACGACAGCTGCCCCCAGCGCAACAAGGCCGGCGCGCCTGCGGCTTCGACGCGGCGGTTCGACAGCCTCGCGCGGCGTCGCGAGCACGCGCTCGAGCAGCGTGCGGGCCGGTTCGGCATCGGCGACCGCGTCCTCAGCACGTACGGGATTGGCTGCGCCGAGCAGCTTGAGATCGTCGAGGTTGTTTCTTGTCATGCCGGCTCCATCGTGTCGAGGGTGGCGGCCTCAAAGCCGCCCGCGGCGAGTTCGGCCCTGAAGCGATGACGCGCCCGGTGCAGTCGCACGGCGAAGGTGGCGCGGCTGCATCCGATGGCGCCGGCCGCGGCGTGACGATCAAGCTCCTCCCAAGCGAGCAGCATCAGGGTCTCGCGATCGCGCTCGCCCAGCCGCTCCAGCGCGGCGCGACACGCGCTGGCATAGCCCAAGGAATCCGCAGGGTCGGACGTCTGGGTCACCGCGTCGGTAGCCAGGCGACGCTCGATCGAGCGCTGATGGTCGGAGGCACGCCGCTGGTTGGCGAGAACGCGGCGCGCGGTCGACAACAGCCACGGCAGCGGCTCCGCGGGAAGCTCGCTGCAACGACGCCACGCGATCAAGAACGTCTCGGACACAGCATCCTGCGCGGTCGCGCGATCGGCTCGCCGAAACGCGTAGGCACACACAGCCGCGTGATGCTCATGGAAGACGCGCTCGAAGCGCTCGCGCAGCTGATCGTCGTCCTCCATAGGTATGCAAGTGTCACGCAACGCGGGCGGATTACCGCTCGGCGTGCAAATGCCGCACGCCCGGCCGTTGGATCAGCAGTTCGGCATCGGAGCGGGCGTGAACTCGTGCGTCACTATGCCGGCGGCGGGCACGATGAGGTAGAGGGTGCTGCCGTCGACCGCGAGATCCGTGGCCGCGTAGTCGCCGCGGGAGGGCGTCTGGATGTTCTCGGTGCGCAGGCACCTGCCGACGAGCCGGAAGATGATCGACTCCTTCGGGTCGTCGAGGTGCTCGGCGTCGGTGAGCGTCCACTGCGCGCCACCGGTACCGAGCACGACGCCGCGGGCGTCGGCGCTGCTGTCGCCCTCGGACGCGGCCGCGAGGAGCGTCCACATGTCGCGGCCGGTGAGTGACTGCGAGAACGCGTACTCGTAGATGTCGGAGGCGAGGGCGGCGACTCGGGAGGCGCGCAGGTCGACGTCGTCGATCGAGCGCGCGCCGAACCTGATGGCGTCCTTCGGACGTGGTAGGTGGCGCGGCGCCCTCCCCTTCGCCTTCACGTACAGCCCGCTGCGGGCGTTGTCGGCCTTGCCATTGCGCGTGCAGAACAGGCCGTAGGCGACGTTCGTGCGCCACTGCGACGGCACCGTCGAGAGCGTGCAGCCCGGGAGCGCGAGGTTGCGGAAGGTCGCGCGGCGGCCGTCGAGGTCGTTCCAGAGCACCTTGCATGAGCTGGCGGTGTCGCAGCGCTTATACGTCAACAGCAGGTTGCCGTCGCTGTCGCGGCCGAGGTCGATCGACGGATAGGACCGGGACTCGGGCGCGCCCTTGACCGCCGAGATCGTGCCGTCGGGCGTGCGCTGCATGAGCTTCTGCCGGCCGAAGTTGCCGGTGACCCAGACGAGCGTGCCGTCGAGGGCGGTGACCCGCTGGGCAGTGCTGTCGGCGACGACGAGCTTGCCGGCCGCGAAGGCGGTGGCGGGGGCGGCGAGGGAGGCCGCGGCGAGGAGGCATGTCAGAAGGCAGCGGTGCATGCCGCCATGATCGGTCGCTCGTGACACGCGCGCGAGACACCTTGGGGTTGACCTGTCACACCTGTGGGAACCGCCGCAGCGCGTGCCGCAGCATCGGACGTACGCCGAAGCCCCAAGCGGAGATCTTGCGCGAGTTCGAGGTCAGCCATCGGATTGTCCGTGGAAGGCAGGATCGGCGAACCGTCCGATGACTTCTACTACGCTAGCTCGTAGATGGCGGCGAGGCAGGACAAGAAGCGGCATGCGGACGAGCAAGGTCGGGCACGTGAGCAGCCACGCCGCCGACTCCGTGACTGGGGACCTAGGGGTTGATGTCGGATCGGCGTAAGCGGCTGCTGATGGCCGCGGTGACCGGGCTGCTGGCGTTCTGGGCGATCGGGCTCGTCGCGTTGGCCAGCCGAGAAGAGCCCGACGAGGACAACGGTTTTGCGATCGTCGAGGGCGACCGGTCGCCGTTTCGCGGCGGTACGCTGCCGGCCGCCCTCGCCGGCGCGCCCGCCCCACGGTTCGCGCTCCCCGATGCTCGCGGCGGCCGGGTGGATACCGAGCGGCTGAAGGGCCGGCCGTATGTCGTGACGTTCTTGTACGTCAACTGCAAGGACGTCTGCCCGCTGATCGCGATCGAGCTCAAGCAGGCGCTCGAGCAGCTCGGGTCGCGGGCCGACGACGTCACGGTGCTGGCGGTCAGCGCCGACCCTGAGGGTGATACGCGCGCGGCGGTGCGGCGCTGGCTTGAGAAGCTGCGGATGCCCGACAACTTCCGCTATCTGATCGGGACGGCGAAGGAGCTGCAGCCGGTGTGGCGCGATCATTACGCGGCGCCGCAGCCGCGCGGCAATCCCAACAGCGCGCACTCCGCGAGCATCTGGCTGGTCGATCGCCAGGGCCGCTGGCGCACGAAGTTCTCCGGCGGCGTGCCGGTACCGCCGGCCGACATCGCGCACGACCTGCGGCTGCTGCTCGACGAGCCCGCCTGAGCTGTGATCGAGGCACCGACCCTCTTTTGGCGTTCGCGGCCGGCTTTGTGTCGTTTCGTCTCGCCGTGCTGTTTGCCGCTGGTTCCCGGCACCTCGCCGCGTGGCGCGTGGCGGGCGGTCAGCCGGCCGGCGCGGGCTGCACGGTCCCGGGGCGCTGTTCGAAGCGGCGCAGCCGCAGCGAGTTCGAGACGACGCTGACAGACGACAGCGCCATCGCGGCGCCGGCCAGGATCGGGTGCAGCAGGCCGGCGGCGGCAAGCGGGATCATCGCGGTGTTGTAGCCAAACGCCCAGCCGAGGTTTTGCAGGATCACGCGGAACGTCTGACGCGCCAGCCGGATCGATGTCACGACGCCGCGCAGGTCGCCGGAGATCAACGTCAGATCTGATGATTCGATCGCGACGTCGGTGCCGGTGCCGATCGCGATCCCGAGGTCGGCTTGGACGAGCGCGGGGGCGTCGTTGACGCCGTCGCCGACCATCGCGACGATCCGCCCCTCGTCTTGCAGCCGGCGGATTTCGTCGGCCTTGTCGGCGGGCATCACCTCGGCGATCACGCGGTCGATCCCGACGGCGTCGGCGATCGCCTGCGCGGTACGTGCGTTGTCTCCGGTGATCATCGCCGTCTGCAGCCCGAGGTCGTGCAGCGCCGCGACCGTCTCGGCGGCCTCGTCTTTGACGGTGTCGGCGACGCCGGCGACGAGGCGCACCTGGGCGTCCCAGCCGCCGAAGATCGCGGTCCGGCCGTTGCTCTCGAGCTCTGCGGCGGCGGTCTTGAGTGCGGGTGGCAGTGCGAGTTGCTCGTCGTCCATGAACGCGCGGCGCCCGACGCTCACTGTGCGCTCGGCGACGTTCGCGCGGACGCCGCGCCCGGCGACCGAGAGGAAATCGGCGACGTCAGGAAATGCCAGTCCCCGGTCGCGTGCGCCGGCGACGACCGCGGCTGCGATCGGGTGCTCAGACAGCGCCTCGGCGGCCGCCACGATGGCCAGCGCCTGCCCCTCGTCGTCGCCGTCAGCGGCGTGCACGTCGGTCAGCGCCATCTGCCCGCGCGTCAGCGTGCCGGTCTTGTCAAAGACGACCGTGTCGACCTTGCGCGAGCGCTGCAGCACGTCGCCGCCCTTGATCAGCACGCCGAGCG
>DASYVZ010000619.1:0-3373 GCA_035936515.1 Solirubrobacteraceae bacterium
GCACGCGGCGGCGCAGGTCGCCGACCACGTCGTGCAGGGGGCGCTCGAGGACCCGGAGCTGCCGTTCGAGGCGGGCTCGTTCGACCTCGTCGTGCTCGCCGACGTGCTCGAGCACCTCGCCGACCCCGCGGCAGGGGTGCGGCGTGCGGCGACCTGGTGCCGGCCCGGCGGCGGCGCCGTCCTCGTCAGCGTGCCGAACGTCGCGCATTGGCAGGCACGGCTGACGCTGCTGCGCGGGCGCTGGCCGCAGGAGGACAGCGGCACGTTCGACGCCAGCCACCTGCGCTGGTTCACGCGCGACACGCTGGCGGCGCTGCTGGCGGATGCGCGGCTGCGCAACGTCGAGCTGCACGCGATCGTCCCCGCGCTGCGCAACCACGTGCCGGCGGCTGCGGCGCGCTTGACGGACCGTCTCGAGCCGGGCTGGCAGGCGCTCGGCCGCCGCGCCCCGCGGCTGCTCGGCTACCAGGTGATCGGGATCGGCCGCCGCTCGTGATCGGGGCGCCCGAGCCGAGCGCGTAGGCTGCCGCCCGATGGGCCTGCGCGAGATCCGCTACGACATGAACCACGGCGCCGCTCGGCGCCTGCTGATGCCGACCCTCCAGCGCTGGGCGGCGTCGCATCCGCCCGAGGCCGAGGTGCTGGAGGTCGGAGCCGGTCACTACGACCACCGCCCGTTCTTCTCCTGCACGCTGACGAAGTTCGACGCCGACACGTCCCAGAGCCCGGACATCGTCGGCGACGCCCACGCGATGCCGATGCAGGACGAGCGGTTCGACGCCGCGCTGGCGATCAGCGTGCTCGAGCACGTCGACGACCCCTACCAGGTCGTCCGCGAGATGTACCGCGTCCTCAAGCCGGGCGCCCCGGTGCTGGCCTGGATCCCGTTCACGTTCGGCGTGCACGGCTTTCCGGAGGACGTCAGCCGCTTTACGACCTTCGGCATGCGCCGGCTCTTCGAGCGTGCCGGCTTCGAGGTCGTGCGCATCGACGAGAAGCCGTACTCGGGCGCGTTCCTGCAGCTGTCGAACCTCGTGCACTTCGTGCTGCCGCGCACCGACCATCGCCGCTGGGTGCGCCCCCTGAACAAAGCGCTCTTCCTGGTCGCGCGGATGGGCTACCCGCTCGATGAGCGCTTCGGCAAGCTCAAGCTGAAGACGCTCTACACAGGCGCTGAGATCGAGGCTCGCAAGCCGCGGGACTAGAGGGCCCGTCAGCGTCTGCGCGACGCGAGCAGGCCGTCGATCCGGCGCAGCACGAACGGCCCCAGCGTCGTGGCGAAGACGTTCGTGATGTGGGTGTTGTCCTTGTGGACGAGGACGCCGCCGACGACCGGAAAGCACAGTCGCGGGCTGCACATGAAGCGCGTCATGTCGAGGACCCGCACCCGTCTGGTGCCGGCGCGGCGGGCCGCGACCGCCGCCGGGTCGGACGGCAGGGCGCGCGAGCGGCGCAGCGCGCATGCCGGTCCGGGGGGGCGGCCGCGCCGGAGCGCCCGCATGACGCAGTCCGGCCCGTTCTCGGAGTTCACGGGCGTGTCGCGCAGGACGATGACCCGGCGCACGGTCTTCGGCAGCCGCCGCCAGGCGCGGATGAAGCCCCGGATCTCGTAGTCGCGGGAGCTGACGCCGCGCGGCGCCCGCACGTCGAGCCCCGCGAGCTGCGAGACGAAGACCGTGTTGACCTCGGGGTGCCGGGCCAGCCAGGCGAACACGCCGCGGCGCCACTGCGCGCAGGCGCTGCGCCGCGCCTTCGACAAATCGGGGGTCGCGGTCGACAGCGGGCAGCCCGCGCGCGTGATCGAGTAGCCCTGCCAGCGCCGGGCCTGTGCGACGACCTCGAGCGCGCCGCGCCAGTGGGTGGCGTGGCTGTCGCCGATGAGGGCGATCGTACGGTCAGCGATTCCGGGCCGGACGCCGAAGCGGCAGGTGTAGGGCACCCGCTGCGAGACGATCGTGCACCGCGCGTTGGGCGACAGCGCGGCCACTTCCGGGGTCGGGACGACCGCGCGCCGCAGGTCGCGGTTGATGCAGCGATAGCGCGGGTTGCGCGAGGCCGCGCCGAAGCAGCGCGGCTCCGCGAGCGGCTTGATCCGCGCGATGACGTTGCCGAGGTTCGGCGCGAGGTCCCTGCAGGCGGCGACGTCCGCGCAGGACCAGTTGGACTCGGCCTGCCACGAGTAGCGGCCGAGCGAGAGATACGCGACGGAGGGAGCGAAGATCGCCTGCACCGACCGCGCGTCCGTCCGGCGCACGTTGGCCTCCACGATCGTGTTGGAGACCATGTTGCCGAACGGGTCCAGCCGGGTCAGCGTCAGACCGGGGCCGTCCTCGCCGCCGCGGTCGAAGAAGCACAGACGCGAGCGCGGCGTCGGCTGGGCGCCGTAGAAGAGCTTCACGCACAGCGTGCGGCCTTCGGGCCAGGACAGCTGCGACGTCTCCCAGTCGCTCGCGGTCGTGATCCGCAGGACGAGCTCGATGCCGCGCTGGCCCATCGCGAACGAGCGGATGTCGAGCGGGCTCTCGGCCGCGTCAGCCGCGTCGGCGTGCGGCTTGGGCTCGCGGTCGACGGCCGCGCCGGCGCTCCCGGGGCCCACCAGAAGCGCGACGAGCGCCCATGAGAAGAGTCTGAGGAAGCGGCCCGAGCCAGTCACGGTGCGACATCATGGCCGGTCTGGGTGACGCCTGTCGCACCCCTTGCCGCTAGCGTTCTGACCGTCCCCCGTGAAGGAGTGCAATGACGTCGTCTCGCAGCCCCCGATTGGTCCGTGCCGTTGTCGCGTCCGCCTGCTTCGCCGTCGCGGGTCTCGTCGCGGCGACGCCGGCCTCCGCCGCCACCTATTCCTGCACGCCGCCGTCGTACCCGGACACCAAGAACGGCGGCTACTTCTCCGGGCCCAACGGCTCCAAGAAGATCAAGGTCAGCGGCTACGCCAGGCGCTCCGCCTGCAAGGCCGGCCGGGCCGCCGTGCTCGCCCATTACCGGTGCCGCCGCGCGACCGGCATCAAGGCCACTTGCAACAAGACGATCCGGTTCAAGGTCAACGGTAGGACGCAGCGGCTCAGGTGCAGCGAGCGGCGCAACCCGGACCTGCAGAGCTCGACCGAGGTCAACGGCGCGGTCACCTGCAGCAGGGGCTCCAAGAAGGTCCGCTTCATCTTCCAGCAGAACCTCTGAGCCAGCCGATCAGTCGACGGCGGTGAAGCGGGCCACGCCGCCGTCGTGCTGCTGTACGACCTGCCCGTCGCTGACGAGCAGGTCGACGTGCCCGAGCACCTCTGACAGCGTCAGGTAGGCCTGCGTGACCGCGACGTTGCCCCACAGCGACTGCGCGATCTCGTAGGCCGTGATCGGACCCTGTGCGATGAGGCCG
>DASYVZ010000620.1:0-3771 GCA_035936515.1 Solirubrobacteraceae bacterium
GATGGCCGTCATCCGCCTGGCGTTCGCGCAGAGTCGCGAGCTGGCGCCGCACGGCTGCACCGCCCTGGCGCTGACGCCCGGCTGGATGCGCTCGGAGATGATGCTCGACGCCTACGGCGTCAACGAGGAGACGTGGCGCGAGGCGACGATCGGCAACCCGCACTTCAACGCGATCTCCGAATCGCCGCTCTTCGTGGGTCGCGCGGTCGCGGCGCTCGCCGCCGACCCGCGGCTGCACGAACGCAACGGCGGCTCGTTCTCCTCCGGCGGGCTCGCGCGCGAGTACGGCTTCACCGACGTCGACGGGACGCAGCCCGACTGCTGGCGCTACATGATCGAGGTCCAGGACCCCGGCCTTGCGCCGGACGCCACGGGATACCGCTGACGAATGGCGGGCAGGCACTCGTCATGAGCGAGCCGATCGTCATCTCGCCCGGCGGCGGCGAGATCGTCGGCGAGGCGCCCGACCGGCGCGTCGAGATCCTCTGCGACCACGACGCGCTGCACGCGACCTGGTCGCGCTTCGGCGCCGGTCGCGACGGCGCCGACCTGCACGTCCACCACCACCACACCGACCTCTTCTACGTGCTCGAGGGCGAGCTGACGCTCCGGCTGGGCGTCGAGGGCGAGACGGTCACCGTTCCGGCCGGAACGCTCGCGCGCGTGCCGCCCGACGTCGTCCACGGCTTTCGCAACGCGAGCGACGCCGACGTGCGCTACCTCAACCTCCACGCGCCCGGCCGCCAGTTCGCGAACTACATGCGCGCGCTGCGCGACGGGCGTACGCCGCCAACTTCCTACGACCAGCATCCGCCGCCGCCCGATGGTGGGCGTCCGACCTCGGAGGCGGTGATCGGCGGACACGAGATCGTGAGCGACGAAGCCGGCCTGCGGGTGACGATGCTCGCCGACGTCGACGCGCTCCGGGTCGCGGAGGTGCTCCGCGAGCCCGGGTCCGGCTCGACGACACACGCACATCCCGACGGCTTCCACTCGGACGGCGTCCGGTCGTTCTACGTGCTCACCGGCGAGCTGGCGCTGACGAGCGGCGATCGTGACCTGCGGGCGCAGCGCGGATCCTGGCTGCAGCTGTCGCCGGGGATCGCGCACGCGCTGTCGGGCACCGGGGCCACGCCGCTGCGCTATCTGGACCTGCGCAGCCCGGCGGCGTAGGAGGTGTCGTTGAGTGTGAGCCGACCCGCCCGTCGGCTTCTCACGTCGGCAACGTCGGGCTGCGAGCCGCGCACTCAGCAGAAACCCCCGCCCCGGCATTCATCGCCAACGCCTGACGCGGCGCCGCACAAACAGGACGAGACGACGAGCCCCGCCCGCCGCCGGGCTCGTCACATCTCACCGTCACGCGCGATCAGGCCTCCAGCGGGCGATCGCCGACCCAATAGCGCGGCCCCGGCCCCAGGCTCGACGCTCGATCGCCCGGGTTGGCGAGCCTGCAGCGCTCGAGCGACAGGCAACCGCAGCCGATGCACTCGGTCAGGCCGACGCGGAGGCGCTCGAGCTCGGCGATCCGCGCGTCGATCCGCGCCGACCAGCTGCTCGACAGGCGTGACCAGTCGCGCTTGGTGGGGGCGCGGTCGGGCGGCAGCTTCGCGAGCTCGCGCCCGATCTCCTCGAGCGTCAGCCCGACGCGCTGCGCGAACACGATGAATGCGATCCGGCGCAGCACGGAGCGTGGGTAACGGCGGTGTCCGGAGCCCGCACGCTGCGCGCCGATCAGCCCCCGCTCCTCGTAGAAGCGCAGGGCCGAGGCGGCGACGCCGCTTCGCCGCGACACGTCGCCGATCGTCAGCAGCTCGGACACGAGAGCAGATCAAAGCATGCGTCGCCCTTGACCTCAAGCTCACTTGAGCTTGTAGCGTGCTTCGTCAGGTAGCAGCTCGAAGGAGGCAACATGACGCGAACGCAGACAGCGAGCGAGCAGATCACCGCAGAGGTCACGGCCTGGCCCGGGGTCGAGGCCGCCACCGGCTCGCGTGGCGCTTGGGCCTTCACGATCGGGCGCCGCGAGATCGGCCACCTGCACGGCGACCACGTCCTTCACCTCGGCTTTCCGAAGGCGGTCTGGCACGAGCTCTACGAGGCGGGACGGATCGACTACCACCCTGTCTTCCCGGGCAAGCCCGGCTACGCGTCGCGGCGGATCGAGACCCAGGACGACGTCCTCGATGGCGTCGTGCTGCTGCGCCTGAACTACGACCGCGCCGTCGCCACGCACGGCCTGCCGGACGCGGCCTGAGCACGATGCGCTGGCGCGCCCCGCTCAGCCCTGCGCGGGGGCGGCCAGCGAGCGGCGCAGGAGGGCGATCTCGCTCACGGCGCTCATGACGTACTCCGCGCGTGCGTCGGCGATGGCGGCGTCCAGGCGCGTCAGGTACGGGGACGGGCTGTCGACCCCCAGCTCGAGCGCCTCCCAGCGCTCGGCCTGAAGGCGGATGAGGCGGGCTCGGGTCTCCTCGATGTCCATGCGCCAAGGCTCGCCCAGGAGCCGCGGCGGGCCAAGGGGGACTGCACGAGGAACACGGTGCGGATAACCCCCGGCAATCTTTTGTGTATCTGGCGCGTTGCCATGTATGTCTCGATGCAGAACCAGCCGTTCGGGCGTGTCGCGATACAGGCCAAGGCGACCGGGGAAGAAGCGTGGTCCGCCGCTCAGGGAGGCGGGTCTGAGGTATGAACCAGCGGATTCATCCGCTATACGACGGAGGAAATCCCAATTGTTCTCTACTTTTGGGGTTGAGCTGTACTGCGCACCCGACGAGCGGGTTCCGCCTGAGGGAGCCCCAACAGGTGGCTACGCGTCGCTGGGCCAGTACGCCCCCATCGCCTGGCCGTCCGGATTCGCCAACAAGGTCCCCGTCACGGGCCAGCTGTCTCCGCACGCCGCCGCCGCGCTGAAGCGGATGGGCATCACGAAGGCATAGGTCGCCGGTCTCAGGCAACGCAGCGACGAGGCCGGGCGCCCAGGCCCCCGGCCTCGTTTGCGTTCCGGGCTCCCCCCGATCGGGGGGTCCTCCCCCGACCTTGAGGGGGAAGGCCTTCACATCCCGCGCGCGAGGCGACACGCTGCCGGCATGTCCACCCACGGTCACGGCGAGCCGCTGTCACCGGTCGACGCCTCGTTTCTGCAGCTCGAGTCGGCCCACGCGCACATGCACGTCGCCTGGAGCGCGATCTTCTCCCCGCCGGCGGGCGCGGAAGCTGGCGCCCCGGGGATCGAGGAGATCCGCGCACGCGTGACCGCGCGCCTGGCCTGGGTACCGCGCTGCCGCCAGCGCCTGCTGCCCGCCCCGCTGGGCATCGGCGAGCCGCGCTGGGTCGATGACGACCGCTTCGACGTCGCCGCGCATGTCGTGACGCTCAGCGATCCCGCCGACGCGGTCGGACCGGAGCGCTTCGCACAGCTGCGCGACACGATTCTCTCGACGCCCCTGGATCGCCGCCGCCCGCTGTGGCAGCTCGCGTTCGTCCCGCGGCTGGCCGACGGCCGGTTCGCCGTCATCGGGCGCGTGCACCACGCGATGGCCGACGGTGCCGCGGCGTTGCAGGTCGGGCTGCTGACGCTCGACATCGACGGTGACGACGGTGAGGCGGCCACCGGCGCCGCGCCAGCCGCACCCTGGGAGGCCGAGGCGGCACCGACGACGCTGGAGCGCGCACTCGACCCGCTCATGCGCAGCACCGAGCTGGCGTCGCGCGCCGCACGCGATCTCGTCCGTTGCGCCACCCACCCGCGCGCCACGGCAGGCGCCGCGC
>DASYVZ010000621.1:0-12734 GCA_035936515.1 Solirubrobacteraceae bacterium
CGCTGCGCTCGATCGATCTGCTGCTGCCCTACGCCGAGGGCGCTCGCCTGGCCGAGCTGCACGACATCGCCGGCGACCTCGAACGCACGGACACCGCCGAGGGCGTGCGCGTGCACGCCCGCGTGCCGGCCACGCTGGCCGAGCGCTACGAGCGCTTCTCGGTCAACGGCACCCACTCCTAGCGTGGGCGCCGTGCTGCGCGTCCGGCGCCTGGACCCGGCGGCGACGCTGCCCGTCCGCGCGCACGAGGACGACGCGGGCTATGACCTGCATGCCCTCGAGCCCGCCCGCCTCGCGCCCGGCGAGCGGGCCACGATCCGCACCGGCATCGCCATCGAGCTGCCGCCGGGTCACGGCGGGCTCGTCGTCCCGCGCTCGGGCCTCGCCGCGCGCCACGGGATCGCGATCGTCAACGCACCGGGGCTGATCGACCCCGGCTACCGCGGGGAGCTGAAGGTCCTGCTGCTGAACACCGATCGCGAAGCGGAGTTCGAGGTGAGCGTCGGCGACCGTATCGCCCAGCTCGTCGTCGTCGCCGTCGCGACGCCGCAGGTCGTCGAAGCCGACGCCCTCGCCGCGACCGTGCGCGGCGAGGGCGGGTTCGGCTCCAGCGGCGTCTGACCGAGCTAGCTTCCGACGAAGCCCTCCTCCTTGAGGTAGGCCGCCGCGACCTCCTTCGCGGGCTGCTTCTCGAGCTCGACGCGCCGGTTGAGCTCGCGCATCGCCTCCTCGGTCATGCCCTGCTGCACGGCCTGAAGCTGCTCGACCGCCTCCGGGCCGATCGTCTCGACTGTCTCGTTGCGGATGCCGAGCGTGATGTGGTAGGGCGGGAAGAGGTTCCTGTCGTCCTCGTACGCCGTGTACTTGTCCTCCAGCGCAAGCTGCGGATCGGTGCCGAAGGCGAGCGTCAGGTCGGCCTGGCCGTCGTCGAGGTCGCTGAACTTCCCGTCCGACGAGACGAACTTGCCCTTGTAGTCGTAGAGGGAGCGCAGGCCGAGCAGGCAGTCCTGGCGCTGACGGCACTCCGGGAAGCCCGAGATCGAGAGGTTCGGCGCCGCCTCGAACAGCTCGGACAACGTCTCCGGGTTGCCGGCCTTGTCCGCGGTCTCCTTCGTGGAGGCGACCACGTAGGTGTTCTGGAACGGCGTCCGCTCGAGCGCGAGGATGTTGTTCTGCGCGTATGACTTCTTCGCCAGCTCGTAGGCCTCGTCGGCGTCCTTCGGGACGTCGGCCGTCTTGACGTCGAAGAACGAGGTCAGCGCGGTCCCGGTGTACTCCGGGTACATGTCGACGTCGCCGCCGCGCAGCGCCTTGTAGGCGACCTGCTCGGACCCGAGGTTCAGGCGGCGCTGGACCTTGAAGCCCATCGCCTCGAGCGTCTGCGCGTAGATCTCGCCGAGGATGAACTGCTCGGTGAAGTTCTTCGAGCCGACGGTGATCGTCCCCTTGGACGCATTCGCGGGGTCGCGCTCGATCGTCTTCTCGCCGGCGGCCGGCGCGTCGTTCGCGCTGCCGCCACCGCCGCCGCCGTCGTCGTCTTCGCCGCAGGCCATGAGGCCCCCGCTCAGACAGAGCGCCGCCAAGGCGGCGAGGATCCTGCGTTGGGTGGTGATCATGTGGGTTTGAAGCTCCTCTTGGTCGTGAACGAGAACCGCCGGCGCGCCGGCATTTCAGAGATCTTCAGCCCGGCCGGGGTCACCACGCGCTGCAGGCGGGCGAAGACGAAGTCGACGGCGAGCGTGATGAGCGCGACGACGATCGAGGCGCCGAGCTGACCCACGAAGCCGTAGGTCTGGGGGGTGATGATCGGCGTCCCCAGCGTCTGCACATTGGCCAGCGGCGCGATCGTGGCGGTCGCGACGACCATCACCGCCGCCGTGCGCAGGCCACCGAAGATCGAAGGCAGGGCCAGCGGCAGCTCGACCTTGCTCACGATCTCCCACCCGGTCATGCCCTGGCCACGTGCGGCATCGACCGCATCGCGATCGACCTGACGGATGCCGACGTACGTGGACGTGATGAGCGGCGGGATCGCCAGCAGGACGAGGACCGCGATCACATTGTTGAGCCCCAGGCCGATGAACGAGATGAAGAACGCCAGCAGCGCCAGCGACGGCACGGCACGCCCGACGTTCGACGTGGCGGTCGCTACGAACTCCCCGCGGCCGATGTGGCCGAGCCACAGCGAGAGCGGGATCGCGAGCGCCGCCGCGATCAGGATGGCGACGATCGAGACGTGCATGTGCGTCAGCCCGAAGTCGGCCATCTCCGGGATCCCACCGATCTGCACGCCGCCGGAGACCGACTCGCGCTCCTGGAAGATGAACTTGATCGCCTCGCCGAAGTCGCCGAGGAGCGCCAGCGGAAAACTCATGCGCGCGCCCGCTGCCAGGGAGTGATCGCGCGCTGCAGCGCGAGCAGGAGCAGGTCAAACAGTGCCGCGAGCAGGACCGCGAGGCCGCCGGCGACGGCGACGTTCGACTTGAAGCGCTTGTCGAGCAGGATCTCCGTGCCCAGACCGCCGGCGCCTGCGAAGACGGCCAGCGCCGCGAGGCCGACCGTCGTCGAGGTGGCGATCCGCAGCCCGGCCATGATCTCGGGCACGGCCATGGGCAGCTCTACGCGGAAGAGCACCTGGCGTTCGGTGAGACCCTGTCCGAGGGCGGCGTCGCGGGTCTCGGCAGGCACGTTGCGCAGCCCGTTGGTGATGTTGCGAAAGATGATCAGCAGCGTGTAGGAGACGAGCGCGACGATCGCCGTCGTGTACCCCAACCCGGTTATCGGCTGCAGCAGGAAGAACGCCGCCACGCTCGGGATGGCGAAGAAGATCCCGGTGACGGTGATGATCGGCCCCGTCAGCCAGCGCCGGCGGTGGGCGAAGATCGCCAGCGCGAGGGAGATGGCAAACCCGATGACGACCGGGGCGACTGTCAGGTAGACGTGCTCGAGCAGCGGGCTCCAGTAGCGGTCGATGTTCTCGACGATCCAGCTCGGACAGAAGTCGTTGGCCGCCGCGCAGGCGTCCGAACCGCCCGGCTCCTGGATCTGCAGCTGGGCCAGCGGGACCGTCATTCCGCCAGCAGGTCGGCGCCCGTCGGAGATTCGGTCGGCGCGGCCTGCAGGAAGTGCTGGATGACCTCCAGCGACAGGACCCCCGCAAGCGCTCCGTCGACGCCCACGACCGCTCCGTAGCGCGTCTCCGAGGAGAGCAGGTCGGCCAGCGCGTCGCGCAGCACGTCGTCGAGCTCGACGATCGGGCGGGCCGGTGAGCGCAGCTCCTCGGTCACGCGCTCGCCGGTCAGCGCACGGTCGCTGAGCCAGCCCAGCGGCCGGCCGCGCTCGTCGACGAGCATCGCGAACCGCACGTCCGCCTCGGCGATCTTCGCGCGGGCGTCGGCCACCGGCGTGCCGACCCTGATCGCGGCGGCCGTCCAGAGGTCGATGTCTCGCACCCGCTGCAGCGCGAGGCGCTTCAGCGCGCGGTCCGAACCGACGAAATCCTCCACGAAGCGACTGGCCGGATAGGTGAGCAGCTCGGCCGGAGGCGCGTACTGCGCCAGTTGGCCGCCCTCTTGCAGGATCGCGATCCGGTCACCCATCTTGATCGCCTCGTCGATGTCGTGGGTGACGAAGATGATCGTCTTGCGGACCTGCGCCTGCAGGCGCAGGAACTCGTTCTGCAGACGCTCCCGGTTGATCGGGTCGATCGCGCCGAACGGCTCGTCCATCAGCATGACCGGCGGGTCGGCAGCGAGCGCGCGCGCGACGCCCACGCGCTGGCGCTGGCCTCCGGACAGCTGGCTCGGGTAGCGCTTGCCGGTCTCGGGCGGCAGCCCGATCAGCTCGAGCAGCTCCTCCGAGCGCTGCTTGATGCGGGCCTTGTCCCAACCCAGCAGCTTGGGCACGGTGCCGATGTTCTCGGTGATCGTCCGGTGCGGAAACAGGCCGACGTGCTGGATGACGTAGCCGATCTCGCGCCGCAGCTCCGACGTCTTGCGCTCCTTGACGCTGCGCCCGCCGAGCAGGATGTCGCCCGACGTGATCTCGATCATCCGATTGACCATCCGCATGGCGGTCGTCTTGCCGCAGCCCGAGGGGCCGACGAGAACGCAGATCTCGCCCGCGGGAACCTCCAGCGACAACCCGTCGACCGCCGGCGCGGCCGTCCCCGGGTACCGCTTCGTGACGTTGCAGAACTCCAGCGGCTCCGCCGTGGAATGAGTGGCCGAGGCCTCCACGGCGGCGATCCTACCTCGATACCTGGTGTTTCACACCCCGGCACTCCGCCGCGCCTCGGCGTGCGCGGCGTCCTCGAGCTTATCGTCGAGCGCCGCAAGCTGCTGCAGCCCCAGCGCTCGCCGGATGAGCCAGTCGGCGAACCAGGCGTTCTTGGGCAGCAGAGGCCCGTGCAGATACGTGCCTATGACGCCGTTGCGGCGCACGCCCTCGGCGCCGGTCTTGCCCGTGTTGCCGTGTCCCTTCAGCACGCGGCCGAGTGGTTGCGCGTCGTCTCCGAGCAGCGTGCGGCCGGCGTGGTTCTCGAAGCCGGCGAGCACGTTGCGCACGGGTGGACCGTCGTCGTCGGCGAGCTCGACCTCGATCGCGACGTTGCCGATCAGGCGTGGCCCGGCGGAGCGGATCGTCTCGGCGTCGACGAGGCCGAGGCCCGGGATCACCTCGTCGGCGAGCGCATAGCCGCGCCCGAGCAGCTGGTAGCCGCCGCAGACGCCGAGCACGAGCGCCCCGCGGTCGGCGGCCGCGTGCAGCGCGTCGCGCTTGGTGTCGACGAGGTCCAGGGCGCACAGGCGCTGGTCGCGGTCCTGGCCCCCGCCCAGGTAGAAGAGGTCGTGCGCGTCGGGATCGACCCGCTCGCCCAGCCCCGCCCGCGTGAGCTCGAAGCCGATCCCGCGCCACGCGCAGCGGCGTTCGAGCATGAGCAGGTTGCCGCGGTCGGCATAGATGTTCATGAGGTCGGGATAGAGCGCGCAGACGCGCAGCGGGCGGGTCACGAGGTCCCTTCGCCGCTCGTCCTGAACGCGAGCGCCGTGCACGCGAGGTCGTGCGAGGAGCCCGGCACCTCGTAGACGTGCTCGAGCTCGAGTCCCGCGCGGGCGGCCTCGGCGATCACCTGGGGCCGTGGGAGGACCTGGAGCGCCTGATGTGAGCGCGAGCGCCGTACGCCGCTCGCGGGACCGCGGGCGCGACGCTCGCGGACGATCTGGATCGCTCGGCGGGAGAACCGGACCGAAACCGCGCGGCTCGTGTACGTCGCCGCGTCCAGCACGAGCGTTTCCTCCTGAACTAGCTCGCTCGGGCCGAAGGACATCTCGGCGACGGTGTCGACGAAGGCGACGACGACGCTTGCGCCGGGCGCCAGATGAGCGCGCGCGTGGCGAAACATCGCCAGTCGCCGGCGCTCGCCGCCGAGCACCTGGATGACCTGCATCGGTGCGATTACCAGCTCGAACGTCTCCGCCGGCGGCTCAGTCGTGATGTCCGCGCAGATCACGTCGACCGGCAGCCCGGCGGCGCGGGAGCGCAGCTCGGCGGCGAGTTCGGGCTCGATCTCGACGGCCACGACACGGTGGCCGCGACGGGCCAGGTCGAGCGCGATTCGTCCCGTGCCCGCGCCGATCTCGAGGATTCGTCCGTCCGCGGCGGCGGCGAGCTTGCGCCACAGCGGCAGGTCGGCGCCGTAGCGCCCGCACTCGACGTCGTGCCAGATGACCTTCTCGGAGAGCGGGCTCATGCGAAGGAACCTCTCGCGGTGCCGCGCGCGACGAGCAGCTCGCGCAGCGCGAGCATCGCGGTGTAGGTCGGCAGCGCGATCAGGCGCCCGCCGCCGTCGGCGAGCGCGGCGTCAAGGCCGGCCTCGAGGTCCGGCACGACGTGCAGGCGCTCCGACGCGATCCCCGCGTACTTCAGGCGCAGCGCGAGCTCAGCCGCGCGCGTGCCGCTGCACGTCACGCGTCGCACGCTGCCGGCGATGACCTCGAAGTCGGCGTCCCAGACCCACGAGATGTCGCGCCCGTCGGCGATCTTGTCGTTGAGCACCGCGAGGACGTCGTGCTGTCCGGGATCCAGCGCAAGCGTGCGCAGGACCTCGTTGGCGCCGGCCGGGTTCTTGACGAGCAGGATCGCGAGGTCGCGGCCGGCGATCTGGACGGTCTCCGCGCGCCCGAAGGCGGCCTGCGTGGACTCGAGGCCCGCGACGATGTCGGCCAGCGGCGCGCCGAGCGCGCGTGTCAGCGCGGCCGCGCCGAGTGCGTTGTAGACGTTGTAGAGGCCGGGAAGGGGAAGCGCCACGGCCGCGCGTTCGCCGCCGAGGTGCAGCTCGAAGCGGGCGGCGCGGGTGCCGTCAAGCGTGATCGCGGTGGCGTAGACGCCCGGCGCGGGGCGGCTCGTGTCGCCGTCGGGGCAGTGCCAGCGGCCGAGATGGCCCATGTAGACGGCGTCATAGGTGAGAACGGCGCCGCAGCGGCGGCAGTGCTTCGAATCGGAGGCGTGCGCCATGTCGCGCAACGCGACGGCGTCGTCCTGCACACCGAAGTACGTGACGGCTGCGGCGCGCGCCCCGTCTGCGTGGCCGGCCGCCTCGCGCACGCGGCCGAGGTCTGCGACGAGCGGGTCGTCGGCGTTGAGCACGAGCTGCGTATCGGGGGCGGCAACAGCCGTCGCCGCCCAGCGATCGGCGATCGTCTCAAGCTCGCCGTAGCGGTCGAGTTGGTCGCGGAAGAGGTTGGCCAGCAGCAGCGCGCGCGGCCGCAGCTGCGCCACGACGTGGTCCAGCCAGAACTCGTCGACCTCGAACAGCCCGGCCTCGCCATCGATGCCGTCGCCGCGGGCGGCGCCGAGCAGCACGCTGGCGACGCCACCGGCCATGTTCGCACCCGCGCGATTGTGGACCAGGCGAATGCCCGAGCGCTCGAGGATTGCGGCGACCATCGCGGCCGTCGTCGTCTTGCCGTTCGTCGCCGAGATCACCGCGCTGCCGTGCGGCAGGCGCCTTGCCAGGCGCGCGATCGCATCTGGCTCCAGGCGCATGAGCACCTTGCCGGGCAGGCTTGTGGCGCCGCGCCCGCTGCGCCGCGAGAGCGCCCCGGCCGCGCGCGCGACGGCGATCTTCGCACCGAGCATCACGGCGCCGGCACCAGGACGCGCAGGGCGTGCGGCACGACCCGGATCGTGACCGGCGTATCGCCGATCGGATCGCCGTCGGCGTAGACGGTGAACGGGCGGTCGGCGGCGACGCGCAGCTCGCGCGCGCGCAGCACGCGCACGGCGGGGTGGCGCACGTGCGCGCCGCTGAAGGCCTTGGGCAGGGTCGCCAGGAAGCCGCGCTTGGACTGCGCGCCGATCAGGACGACGTCGAGCAGGCCATCGTCGAGGCTCGCGTCGGGGGCGAGGCGCATGCCGCCTCCGTAGCAGCCCGAGTTGCACGCCGCGACCGAGTAGCCGCTGACCTCGACCGGCTCGCCGTCGAGGCGCAGCTCGAACGCCGCGGCCTTCCAGCCCGCGAGCGCGCGCAGGGCACCGTAGACGTAGACGAGGCGCCCGAGCCGCGACGGCGCCGCGTTCGCGATGCGGTTGGCGTCGGAGTCGAAGCCGAGCGACGCGATCCCGATGAACGAGCGGCCCTCGACGTCGCCGATGTCCAGGTCGCGCTCGGCGCCGTTGGCGATCACGGCGCACGCGGCCTCGATGGCAGGCGGGATGCCGAGCATCCTCGCCGTGTCATTGCCGCGCCCGCCCGGCAGGATGCCGAGCACCGAGCCCGGGACCTCGCGCAGGACCCCGACGACGCAGCCCACGAGCCCGTCGCCGCTGAGGGTGACGGTCACCTCCGCCGCCGTGGCGGCGCTGCGGGCGAGGTCGCGCGCGTGCGCGAGGTCGCGCGTGACCTCGGTGTGAAACTGGATGCCGAGCTCGCGCAGCGCGCGCTCGGCGCGCGGCAGGATCTTCGCCGCACGTCCGCCCCCCGCCGACGGGTTGCACAGCAGGGCGGCGGCGCGATCCATCGCCTGACTATGCCAAGACGAGCGTCTCGAGCCGCTCCGCGATCGCCACCGGCGCCGGCGCGGCGGCGGCTTCGGCGGTCGCGCGGTCAGACGCGCCGGTCAGGACGATCGCGCCGTCGATGCCGGCGTTGTGCGCTGCGCCGAGGTCGGCGTCGACACGGTCGCCGACCATGATCGCGCGCCCCGGTCCGAGGCGGTCCAGCGCCGTCTGCACGAGCGTCGGCTCCGGCTTTCCGATGGTGGTGACGGCGCGCCCGGAGGCCGTCTCGACGGCCGCGATGATCGCCCCCGAGCCCGGCCAGAATCCGTCGGAGCTGGGAAACGTCGCGTCGCGGTTGGAGCCGAACAGGAAGGCTCCTCGCAGCGCGGCCTGCGTCGCCTCGCGCAGCTCGTCGTAGTCGAAGTTCGGATGGAACGCGACGACGACGACATCGGCACGGCTGGCGAACGCCGTGTGGTTGACCACGCGCAGGCCGGCCGCCTCGACGCACCGATGCAGCGCCGGAGAGCCGATGACGAAGGCCGATCCGCCGGTGAAGCGTTCTGCGAGGACGAACTGGACGGCGCCGCCGACCGTCACGACCTCCTCCAGCGAGGCCTGGAAGCCCAGGCGCCAGAGCTTTCGGACGTACTCCTCTGTCGCGAGCTGCGAGTCGTTGGTGACGAACGCGACGCCTTTTCCCGCCGCGCGCAGTGCGGCGACGGCGTCGACGGCGCCGGGCGTCGGCCTTTCGCCGAGCCAGATGCAGCCGTCGAGGTCGAGCAGGACGTGGTCGTAACGCGCGATGAGGGGGCTGAGCGGCACGCCGCGAAGTTTGACCGCTGACCCGCGCACGGACGTTGCTCCTGCCGATGCACCACGACCGGCTGTCCGATCACTAGGCTGCGGCGCGTGCCCAGAGCGGTCGTTGTCATCGCCATCCTCCTCGCCGCCTTCGTTCTCGTGGCGTGCGGCGATAAAGACCCGCGGACGGCCGCGATCGAGACGACCGATCCCGCCGCCCCGGCGCCCGCCACCGCGACGACCACACGACCCGAGGTCAGGCCGCGCAGCGCGCGTGACGGCTGCAAGGCGGTTCCCGCACCAGAGCCTTCCGCGCAGCCCAACCGCCGCCGCTCACGGCAGAAGCTCAGCCCGAAGCGGACGCACACCGCGATCGTGCGCACGAACTGCGGCACGATCCGCATTCGCCTGGACGTGAAGACCTCACCGAAGACAACCGCGTCCTTCGCGGGCCTGGCGCGCAACGGCTTCTACGACGGCCTGACATTTCACCGGATCGCCAAGCCGGGCGGCAACGACTACGTCATCCAGGGCGGCGACCCCCTCGGCACCGGCAACGGCGGACCGGGCTATACCGTCATCGAGAAGCCGCCGGGCGACACGCGCTACCGCCGCTACGCCGTCGCGATGGCGAAGGCCGAGGGCGAACAGCAGGGCACCTCGGGCAGCCAGTTCTTCATCGTCACCGCGGCCGAGGCGCCGCTGCCGCCCGACTACGCGATCCTCGGCCGTGTGACGGACGGCAAGAAGGTCGTGCGCCGGATCGCGCGGCTGGCGACGGATCCGGCGACCGAGATGCCGATCGACCCCGTCGTGATCAGCTCGGTGCGGGTGGTTTCCTCGCCGCGGTAGGTCGTGGGCGACCACGCCTCCGGCCGCAGCCAGGCCTAGAACAGCGCAGCCTGCTCCGGCGGATCCAGGCAGTCCGGTGCGTCATGGCGCGCGTCGTTCACCGCGCGGCTGACCGCGCGGTACTCGAGCGCCGCCGCGGCAGGAGGCTCGCGCATGAGCGCGTGCAGCTCCTCGGTCGGGGTCTGCGGCGACATCCACGCCGACTCGTCGCGGGGGTCGAGGATCACCGGCATGCGGTCGTGCAGCGCTCGCACCGCACCGGCGGCGGCGGTCGTGACGATGGCGCACGAGCGCAGCGGCTCGATCTCCCGCGCTGCGCCCCGCGGTCGCCATGAGGACCAGAGGCCGGCGAACGCGAACGGCTCGCCGCGCGGGAGCGTGATCCAGTGCGCGGCGCCGCCGCACCACTCGTAGAAGCCGTCGGCGACGATCAGGCAGCGGCGGCGCTCGAAGGCGTCGCGATAGGCCGGACGCTCGGCGACCGTCTCGGCGCGAGCGTTGATCGTCTTGGCGGCGATCTCACGCGGGTCCTGCGACCAGAACGGGACGAGCCCCCAGCGCAGCGACGTCCCCTCGACCTGCGCGGCGTCGTCGGCCGGGCGGATCACGCCGAGCACGTCGTCGCCCGGCGCGACGTTGAAGCGCCGTCGCACCTCGACCGACGCGCGCAAGGCAAAGCGCGCGCGCAACCCGCCGAAGTCAGCGGTGGCGAGCGTATAGCGCCCGCACATCAGCCTGTCCGCGCAGCCCGGGCTTTCTCTTTTGCGCGGCTCTGCTTGCGTTTGCCGACCACGGCCAGCACGGAGAGGGCGACGAGCACGATGACGACGCCGGTCGCCATGGCGCCGAGGGTCGAGGAGCCGCCGATGGGCAGCAGCAGCAGCTTTGCGCCGCCGAAGCCGACCGCAAGCAGCACGACGACCATCGCAAGGATGATCAGCGCGCCGCGGAGACGCATGAGCTTGCTGGCGCCCTGCGGCGGCGAGATGAGCCCCATGAGGCGCAGCACGAACAGCTGCCGGCTGGACGGCGCCTGCTGGCCGAGCTTCTCGACGGCGGCCTTGAGGTCGTCCGGCCGGCGATCGGCGAGCGCCAGCGAGGCCTCGGCCATGCGCCGCAGCTGCATCCGCTCCTGCGGGCGGGCGGCGGCGATCGCCTTGCGGAAGTGCTCGCGCGCGGTCTGGCCGTCGTAGCGCTCGGCGGCCCGCGCACCCAAGATCGCCTGGGCGGCGGCACGGTACTTCGTCTCGCTCAGGAGCTCGTCGTCGGAGCGGGTCTCGAGCTGCGACATCGCGGCCAGCGCGCTCTTCTGCTCCATCCGGACCTGCCGCTGCTTTGCCATGGTCAGAGTGTATGTCGGCGCACCCCTGTCCACCGATTTCCGCGTAATCTCGCGGCCATGCATCGCCTCGTCCTCGTGCTCGCCATCCTCGTGACGAGCTTTGCACCCACCGGGCTGGCGCAGGCGCAGCTGGGCGGGCCGAACGTGCCGACGCCGCTGACCGAGCCGCCTCCGCCGCCGCCGGTCGACAGCGACCTCGACGACGAGGGGCTCAGCTCGCTGCAGCAGATGCTGATCTTCGCCGCCGCCGCGCTCGTGCTGGCAGGCGTTGCGTTCGTCATCGTGCGCGACGCAAAGCGCCGTGCACCGACCGACACGCCCGAGCGCAAGGGTGGCGCGGCGGCGCCCGGCCCGAGAGTTGCGGCCCCCGGCGGCGGCGCAGGCGCCGTCGCCGACCCGAGCGCGAGCGCCGTGCGCGCCCGTGAGCGCCAGCGCGCCAAGCGCGCGAAGGCGAAGGCGAAGGCCGCTCGCCAGCAGCGCAAGCGCAACCGCCCGCACTAGGTTCGCGCGCTTACAGGTCTGTTCCCGGCCGCGTGGGACGGGGTAAAGCCCGTCAGCATGGAGATCGATCTCGACGACCCGCCCGCAGCGCTCACCCGCCTGCTCGACACAGCGGAGGAGTCCGGCTGCGTAAACCTCTCCGAGCTCGACCAGGTCGCGCGCCGGCTCGGCGTTCCCGACGATGAGCTCTGCCAGCTGCACGAGGAATTCGAGGTACGCGGGATCGACGTCACCGACGACTGCGGGCGCAGCAACGTGCCCGCGACCGAGTACAGCAACGGCGGCCTCGCCGTTGCGACGACCGACGCGCTCGGGCTCTTCCTCAACGAGATCCGCCGCCACCCGCTGCTCTCCGCAGCCGAGGAGATCGAGCTCGCAAAGCGCATCGAGCAGGGCGACCCGGAGGCGAAGGAGCGCATGATCAACTCCAACCTCGCGCTCGTCGTCTCGATCGCAAAGCGCTATCCACAGAACGAGCTGCCGCTGCTCGATCTCATCCAGGAAGGCATCTTCGGCCTCATCCGCGCGACCGAGAAGTTCGACTGGCGGCGCGGTTACAAGTTCTCGACGTACGCGACGTACTGGATCCGCCAAGCCGTTCAGCGCGGCATCGAGAACAAGGCCCGCACGATCCGGGTGCCGACGAACATTGCTCAGCGCGAGCGCAAGATCGAGCGCTCGCGCCGCACGCTGGCCAGCAAGCTGGGTCGCGACCCCACCGAAGAGGAGATCGCCGCCGAGGCCGAGCTGCCGCTCGACCAGGTCATCGCGATGTCTGACCTCACGCGCACGGTGACCAGCCTCGACCGGCCGGTTGGGACCGAGGGCGAGACCGCACTGGGCGAGCTGCTCGGCGACGAGCGCGCGGGCCCCGCCGAGGAGGTCGAGGTGGCGCTGATCGAGGACACCCTGAGCCGCGCGCTCGAAGGGCTGCCCGACGAGGAGCGGATGGTCGTGGCCCTGCGATACGGCGTCAACGGCGCCGACGGTCCGGTCGGCATCCGCGAGGCGAGCCGGCGGCTGGGGATAACCCAGCCCGAGACGCGCAAGATCGAAGAGCGCGCGCTCGAGCGGCTCGCCGCGCTGCGCGAGATCGAAGCGCTGCGCGAGGCGGCGTAGCCCGCGTCGCACGCAGAAGGGGCGGGCGCAGTGCCCGCCCCTTCGATGCTTTGGGCGCTCGCTGGCCTTAGGCGGAGGGCGGGCCGAACTGCGTGCCCGCGAGCGGGCCGGCGGGGAC
>DASYVZ010000622.1:0-11396 GCA_035936515.1 Solirubrobacteraceae bacterium
GTCGGCGACCGCGTCGCGCTGATCGGCCGCGCTCAGGCGCGCCCCCGCGGTCTCGTCGCGTTCGCGGGCGGTCTGCTCGCGCTCGCGGGTCGTGCGCTCGCGCACGTCGCGGCTGTGCTCGTGCGCGTACGGGTCGGCGCCGCGGACGAGGTCGCGGTCGCTGGCGGCCTGATCGTGATCGGCAGCCAGCTGATCGCGGTCAGCGCTGGACTGATCGGAGTCAGCACTGCTCTGATCTGCATCCGACAGCGTCTGATCGCGATCGGCGAGCGTCTGCTCGAGATCACCGAGCGCCTGCTCGCCAGCAACGCCCCGCGCGGCCGCGTCGGTTGTTTGATTGTGTCCCTCGACCCTTCCGTCGGCAACGCCCGCAGGAGGATCGCCTGACGATGGATCGGCCACAATGCCCCCAGTCGGCTACGCGACGAGTCTCAACCGAGCCCCGCGCCCATCCAATAGACGACACCAGCCTAGCCGCGTCGCGACCAAAGGTGAAGTGCCGTACCACCCTCGCTGCCACGGTCAGGTTCGGCCAGATGCAGCCCATCGGGTCGCGAAGGGCAGTGCGGCGCCGACGCCGCAGATCTCAAGCACGCGTTGCACGGCGGGCGGTCCGCGCAGCAACGCCAGGCGCTGTGAGTCGGCCCGCGAGCGTACTTCGGCATCGACGAGCAGCTGCACGCCGGCCGAGCTGATGAACGTCAGGCCCGAGAGGTCCACAACGATCATCCACGCGTCGGTGGCCTCGACACGCTGCAGCTCGGCGTCGACACGATCGGTGGTGCCGAGCGCAAGCTCGCCGAATAGGCAGATCGTGTGTACGGCGCCTTCGCGCGCAGAGCTCATGCTCAGCGCGCCCAGCTCGATCAGCTGCTCGGCTCTGGATGGCCCGCTCTGATCACAGCTGTCGGTCATGCTCGACAACCTCCTGGTCGACACGCTCACCGGCAACTGCGAACGCGCGCCGCGAGACGTTGCCATCAACGACCTGCCGGCGCGGCTTCTGCTCGGTGAGGTGAGCGCAGATCCATTCCAGCTCCATCGGGGCGATGCGCAGCGCGATGCCGACCCTCCACGGCGAGAAGCCAAGCTCGCTGGCGCGGACCACGATGCGGACGACTTCCTCGGTCACAAGGCGGTCGCCGCCAAGACCTGTGCTCGTGGTGCTCATGAGGCTGCGCCCTCACCGGCCGCCCGTGACGGGTCGCGCCCACCACCCTCAGGCGCCGAAGCGCTGACGTACGGCTTGAGGATGTCCGTGAGCTTTGCGTGCGTGGACGCAGCACCGCGGCGCAGCGCTGCCGCCTCGTCGCGCGTGAGCAGCGGGCCGTGGGCACTCGGCCTGTCGCCCTCAAGGCACACCAGCGCTGGCTGTCGTACGTGAGAGGCTGTCGGTCGCTTTCGCGCCACGAGAGGCCCCCTTTCGCTCGGGATGACCCGCCAGGTCGACAGCTCATGCTGACTACCCGAACGGACCTGAGCGCGATTTGTACCACAGGCGGACGGCAGAAGACACCCGATCCGACACCGCTCGTACTCGTAAGACGAGCCTATCGCCGACGTCGGATCGAGGGCGGTCCCGGATCCGCTACCGCCTGAGCGACGCCGATGATTCTCAGGCGTCACAAGCAGAGCCCGGGGAAGCCGGTCGGGCTGCGGTCAAGGAGGAGCCGCGCAGCGACTAGGGTGGTCCGGGAGTCGTAGGGCGGCGTCAGCGTCCTGCATGGGCGGGACCATGCGTCGCTCAGATCGGTGCTGCTGCAGCTCGCCTTCTGCTGACTGATGCGATGAGGCCTCAGGGCACTGGCATCAAGGCGTCGTGATGTCCCTGCGCGGCAGCGATGACTCCTGCGGCGACGGCGTCCCAGCCGAACAGCCGGCGGGCGGTGGCGACGAGCGACGCGCGCACGGCGTCCTGCTGCTCGGGCTTCATCGCCAGCCAGGTGATCAGCCGATCGGCGATCTCAGCGACGGCGTGCGGGCCGACGGCGAAGCGCAGTAGCTCCCGAGCCTCGGGCGGCAGGCCGGGCGCGAGCGTTGCAGCCACCTCGTCGAGGCCCGAATGAGCGGCGACGATCGGCAGCGCGCCAGCGGCCGCGGCCTCCGCGGCAACCATTCCGTAGGCCTCCGGGAACGTGCTGGGAACGACCTGCGCGGTACAGGCCGACAACAGCGGCGCGAGCTCGTCGTGCTCCAGGCGCCCGGTCCGCGTGACGCTGTTCGGAAGCTGGCGAGCGGCAGCAAAGTAGGCGGCGTCAGCACCGCCCGCATCGAGAAACGCGTCGAGGTGACGCAGATCGTGCTCGATGCATAGGTCGCGCACCGCGCTCAGGTCGCCCGCGGCGAGGGCGGCGACGAGTGCATCGAATGACTCGGCGAACGCGCCGAAACCCACCACGACAAGCCGTGCATCGGGGCGCGCGGCAAGCACGATCGGCCACGCGGCCGCGAGCAAGTCCACACCCTTGTTGCGCAGCAGCTTGCCCACGTACGCGACGTGGGGCCCCTCGGCGAGTTTGAGGCCGAGCAGGGCGCGCCCGACCGCATGGTCGTCGCGGGCGAATGTCCCTCCGTCGCCGGGTCGCGCGGGGGCCGTGAGCAGGCGTCGGGCGATCTCGTCTACGTGAGCTCGCGCCTCGGCGAGCTCGCGCGGGCGAAACGCCTGCGTATCGACCCCCGGTGGGCCCAGGCGCGTACGCTCCGCGAGGCGCGGAGCGTCGAGCAGCGCGAACATCCGGCGTGCCGTGTGGCCCGAGCCGACGAGCAGCGTCGCAGCACGCGCAATGCCCTCGCGCGCCGCGCCGGCGAACCGATCAGGGGCTTGCGCGATGACGTACTCGACGTCTGATCCGTGGACCTTCACGGCGAAGGGAACGTCAGGCGGCAGGCCACGCGCTGCAGCCAGCGGGCCCATGACGAGGTGGTTTACCAGGGCGGCGTCCGGACGCCGGTGCGCAACGATCGCCGCGATCGCGCGGGCATTGGCCGCGACGTAGCCCTCCACCTCCTCAGAAGAGCACTCAACGAAGGTCTTGACCGAGAAGCCTGGATAGCGATCCTTGACATAGACGGGCAGCAGGCCGCCGAGCTCCGGCTGCCAGACGGTCACGGCGACCGGTTCGCGCAGCACTTCGATGCCCGTGACGGCGCCGTTGGATCCCAGCGCGCCGATGGCGTCGACCCAGCCGAGCTCGTCGGCCTGCGAGTCTTGAGCCAGCAGGTCGACGGTGTGCCCCGCGGCGACCAGCGCGGGCACGAGGCGCGCGTTATAGACGTTGGACCCCGTGCCGCGGAGCAGGTAGCCATGGAAGATGAGCAGGTGCATGGCGGTGCTCCCGGGCGGACTGTACATGGCGCTCCCGTAGCCGCCGGCGTGCAGCTGCGGCCTGGCGGCTCAAGTGAACTGCTGCGATGCCGATAGGAACCGTGCGAACCACATCCAGGTCCGCGCGATTCGCGCCCTGACCGTCTTGGAGACCCCGGTGCGCACCTTCAGGTCAGGAGACCCGCATGTCATTTTCGGCATCATCCTGCTGCTCATCGCGCGTCATGAACCCGCAGCTCGCCGCCCTCTGGGGTGGGCATCATCGCGTTGTCTGTCGGCCGCACGAGGCGCAGCCCCAGCGGGCCGCCGAAGCGCGGCGCCGGCCGGGCGCGCCGAGGACAGTGACTCCATGACGGCGGCTGCGGGACACGGACTCCCGTGCAGCGCACAGCGCGGCGGTGAGGCGGTTGCGCGCCGGCGCGAGTTTTCGTGGTTCGCGCGTTACGGCCTGGTCGCGCGCGGCGTGTCGTACGCCATCATCGGAATCCTCGCCCTCCAACTGGCGATCGGAGCTGGCGGCAAGACGACGACCCAGCGCGGCGCACTGCTGGAGATCGCCGAGCGGCCCTTCGGCCGGGCACTGCTGTCGCCATGATCGTCGGGCTCGCCAGCTACGCGATCTGGCGCCTCGTTCGCGCCGCGATCGGCCACGGAACCCAGGACACGGACAGCGCCGGGGAGCGCATCGCAGGCGCCGCAAGCGGCCTCGGGTACCTGGCTCTCAGCTTCACCGCCGTCCAGATCCTCGTCGGGGCCAACAGCGGCGGCGGGACGAACAGCCCCAAACGGACGACCGGCGGCATCCTGGACTCGACGGGCGGCACGACGATCGTCGCAACGATCGGCGCCATCCTCATCGCAGTCGCGCTCTACCAGGGCTACGCCGCCCTCTCCAAGAGGTTCCTGAAGGACTCCAACACCGCGCACATGAGCCGCGACGTCCAGCGCGCCTTCACCGCGCTCGGCGTCTTCGGACACCTCGCACGAATGGTCGTCTTCGGGCTCGTCGGCTACGGACTCGTCAAGGCCGCGATCAACTACAACCCGCGCGAGGCGATCGGCCTCGACGGGGCCCTCAGCCAGGTCTCACATTACTCCTACGGACCGATCCTGCTGGGACTCGTCGCAGCCGGCCTGATCGGGTTCGCGCTCTACTCGATCGCCGACGCGCGCTACCGCAAGATCTGACCTCACCTCAAATTTTCGGCGCGAAGGAATGCCTGCGCGACGTTCGGTAGCGAGCGCCCAACCAGCCCGCTCGTCCGAGTGGCGTGCGCCTGGGCTGCAACGTTCGTCCACGCGGGTTAGCTCCCACGCCCGCCCGTCAAAGCCGCGAAGGCGGGGATCCGGCACGTCAACGAAGGGATGACATGAGCGACGTAGACACACGAAGGACGGGAGGCAGCCAGACAGTGAGCTTTGCCACCGTGCGTCTGGAGTCTTGCAACCTCACGACCGAGCAGTTGATCGATCTGGTCGTCGTGGCTGCTCGCGACAGCGCTGACGTCGACCTCCACATCGAAGATCACGGTGTAGGCCTTACGCGGAGCTTCAGCTGAGCTACCGACGTGCGGCGAGCTTTCTCTGGGCAGGCGAAGGCTGGAGCGATGGCCCCAGACTCGAGGCGTCCCAGCAGCCGTTCGACCGTGGGACGAGCTACTCATCGGGTGCCCGCGCTCCGGCATCCCGCTGACGGGCCGTCTCACGGTCGCGCACGCCGGAGCGGGGCGCAGCGGGGCCGGCCGTCCTTCGGCTGTGGGACGCGCGGAGGCGCCTGGAGCGAGTAGCCGCAGTTCGTCGCCGCGAGGGGTACGGGATCGGCGCCCGCGTGCCGATACCCAGCAGACGTGAGTTTCCGCACTCGCCTCGTGCTGTTTTTCGTTGTGATCGTCGTCGTTCCCATGCTTGCGGTGGCGGTGATGCTGTTTGGCCTCATCGGTCAGAGCGAGAACGGCAAGTCGGACGCGGCGATCGCGGCGCGGCACGACGTCGCGCAGCAGCTGTTGCGTGAGCAGCGTGACCTCGCGCGGGTTGCGGTCGCGGGCAAGATCGCCAGCGACCGCGTCCTGAGGTCCTCGCTGGCCAACGGAGATCGCCGCCGCGCCGCCAAACGGGCGCGGCAGCTCGTGGAGTTCCGCGGCATCGAGCGCATCGTGCTGGCGCGCGACGGGCGCACCATCCTCGAGGCGGGCGACAAGACGGCGATCGCACCGGCGATCACGCGCATCGAGTCCTCGACGCGGCGCAGCCTGGGGCGCATTGAGGTTTCCGTGATCGACGCGCTGCGATACGCGCGTCGGGTCCGCCAGATCACGGGGCTGCACACCGTCGTGCACGACGGACGAACGCTGCTGGGCAGCACACTGCCCGTCCGAGTCACGCGCGAGCTGCCGCGTGATGGCGCCAAGATCACCGTCGCCGGGCGGGAGTACGCCGTGGTGTCGTTCGGCGACCGGCGCCCGTTTACCGGCCAGATCCTGCGCGTGTCGACGCTCGGGGCGATCGAGGGCACTGACGACAGGATCCGCGAGGGCCGGATCACCGCCGGCTTGATCTTGCTGGGCTTCTTTGTGCTCGCGATCGGGTGCGCGGTGCTCTTGTCGATCGAAAACGTCCAGCTGCACGAGACGGTGGCGCACGAGTCGCTGACCGACGCGCTCACGGGACTGCCCAACCGCCGCGCGTTCCGCGATGCACTGACGTCCGAGGTCGAGCGCAGCAAGCGCTACGGCACCGTGGCCGGACTCGTACTGCTCGACATCGACGACTTCAAGGCGATCAACGACACCGGCGGCCATCAGCAGGGCGATGTAGTCCTGCGCGAGGTCGCGCGGGTGCTGCGCGAGACCTCACGCGAGGTCGATCATCCGGCGCGCCGCGACGGCGACGAGCTCACAGTCGTCGTGCCGGGCACCGATCTCGACGGCACCTTCAACTTCGCCGAGCGGCTACGCGAGCGGATCGCCGCGCTACGCATCCCGCGCCTGGACGGTCAGGGTGAGATCACCGTCACGACGAGCTGCGGCGTCGCCGCCGTGCCTCCCATCGCTCCCGACGAGGCTGCACTCGAAGCGGCCGCCGATCGCGCGCTCTACCAGGCCAAGGAGACCGGCAAGAACAAGACAGTGCGCTGCGACGATGAGAGATCGGACTGACGTCCCGCCAAGGGCCAGCCGCCTGACCCGTACGCCGGTAGGGGCTCCGCTGTGAGGCCCCCGTCGCTGCCGCTGGCTTAGTTGTTCCGGAACCGGATCGCGATAAATGGAGGCCGCGAGCTCAGACACCGGCTCCGGCCGCCCCCGGCGGGGCGTTCTTGCTGCGCACGTCGTCGGCCGGCGCCGGGGCTGCGAGCTTCTTGAGGCCGCGACGGGTCAGCACCGCCGTCAGCGCACCAGCGCCGCCGGCGACCCCCACCGCGATGACCCAGCCCGGCATCACCCTGCGCAACGCCATGATCGGAAGCGAGCCGAGGGCGATCACACCAACCGCCCCAGCGGCGCCCGCGCCCGCCAGCAGCTGCGCGCCCTTGACCGCGCCGGCGGTCCGCTGGCTGGCCTCTGTACGAAGTTGCTCGACCTCGCGGCTGACGGTGTCACCGAGGTCACGCACCATCTGCGCGATGAACTCACCCGCCGCCGTACCGTCTGAATGCGTCGCCGAGTCGCGTCTGGCGTCTTCGCTCATCGTTGCTCTCCCAAGTCCGGTGGCCACGCCGGACCGTACCCCGGTCAGCGGATTTCGCGACGCGAGATCCCGGCTCCGGATGCGGCAACGAGCCTCGTCCGCGGCGCCGCCGGATCTGTCGTTGTCGCACGCGCTTGCGTCGATCTTCACGAGCACCGGAGACCGCGGATCTCCTGGCGGGCACCGTCGTGCGCTGTTTCGCACGCGAGATCGGGCGCGAGTGGCCGAACCAGCGGTCGACAGTAGTTCCCACTCACGCCTGTGAGCGGGCGGGCAGGTAGGGCTCCTCGTCGGCAGCGTGGCCGGATTGGATGTGGCGTCCGCGTGCGCGTTCGGAGTTGAACTCGGCGCCGAGCAGGATCGCGAGGTTCGTGAGCCACAGCCAGAGAAGGAACACGATCACGCCACCCAAGGCTCCATAGGTCTTGTTGTAGGAGCCGAAGTTCGCGACGTAGAACGCGAAGGCCACTGACGCGATGATCCAGAGCACGACGGCGAGGATGCCGCCGGGCAGCACCGACTTGATGCCGGGCTGCTTGACGTTTGGGGCGCTGTAGTACAGCACCGCCAGCATGAACGCGACGATCAGCACGAGTACGGGCCACTTGGCGATGTCCCAGATCGTCACGGCGGTTTCGCCGACGCCGAGGAGCTTTCCGGCCTGCTGGGCGAGCGGGCCGGTCAGCACGACGGCAAAGGCGCTGATGGCGAGCAGGACGAGCATCAGGATGGTGATCGCGATCCGCAGGGGCAGCTTCTTCCAGATCGGGCGGCCCTCGTCGATGTCGTAGACGGCATTGGAGGCGTCCATGAATGCGCTGATGTAGCCGGACGCCGCCCAGATGGCGCCGGCCAGCGCCACGATGAACAGCAGCCCTGTCCCGCCGCTCTGCTGCAGCCCCTCGAGAGCTCCGGTCAGGATCTCTCTCGCCGGTCCGGGCGCGACCGTCGAGAGGTTGTTGATGAGGGGTTGGATCGCAGAGCTGCCGATCAGGCCGAGGATCGACACGACCGCGAGCAGCGCCGGGAAGATCGACAGCACCGCGTAGTACGTCAGCGCGGCCGCCCAGTGGGGAAGGTTGTCCTCGGAGAACTCCTTGAACGTGCGCTTCAACATCGAGCCACGACTCCCATCGCGCCCAACGCGAACCGAGCACCCACTCGATCGGCATCCTTGTCGATGCTGCCAGCGCCAGCGTACGTCGCGGCGGTGATCATGGCGGTCGGCTACCCCCCCACGTCAGACCGCGCGCGAACGATGTCACTGCGCTGACATGACGAGGCTGTTGGCGGAGCCGGCCCAAGGCCCTTGCCGTTTCCGGCCTCTCCCCCACGCTTTGTGGCCTTCGGAGAGTTCTCGGGATCTCGACGAGCTCGTCGACGCCCGTGAACTTCTACGTGAGCTACAACGCAGGTCGTGCCGCGCGGAGCGCTTGCGAGCGCTTGCAGCCGGTTCGGCGCGGGTATGCGGCGCGCGAGCGCCACGAGAACGGAAGAGGGATCGCGATGTCGTACGAAGCAGAGGACACCCTGAAGGATCCGGGCAGCAATAGTGCCCCCGACGCGGACGTGCGGAGTCCGAGCGGCACCGACGACGAGGCAGGCAGCGGCGCGGACGACGCCGGCACGTCCAGCCCGGCCGGCGGCGACGAGGACGACGCCGCCAGCTGACCGGCCGCCCGAGCCGTGCGGCCGCACGAAACGCGCGCTGCAGGCCACGCTGCGTTCGCCGGCTGTGGGACGAGCATCCGAGCTCGGCGGGTGGTGCTGCTCGCAGAGTGTGGCGGAGCGCGCCGAGGACGCTCCACCCGCCCGCAGGCGAGCCGGCAGAGGTCGCCGGCGGGCGCCCAGGAGAACGGTGTCGCTTTGCGCGCTAGCCGATCCCCAGCGACGATCCAGGACATCGACATCGTCCGCAGGAGGTTTGCTACCGGAGTCGCGGGCAACACCAGCCGTGTCGCAACGATTGCTGTCGCCAACAGACTGGACCCCCGCCGCATGTCGAGCTCACGGAACCGATCGACACCCGCCGTTCCGGCGCTCGAGCAGGCACGTACGAACTACGAGCTGGCGCTTGCCTACGATCCCAAGACGGTGGGATGGCCCGGCCTGCATCTCGGCCGGCTGCTGTATCTGAGCGGGGATCTGCACGCTGCCGGAGACGCCTTCCGCGCCTCCATCGCGACCGGACATGTCGCCTACGCACCAGTGGCGTCCTATCACCTCGCCAGGCTGCACGAGGAACTGGGCGACACCGACACCGCGATCGCGGCATATCGCCAAGCCAGCGAGTCCCTCGATCCCAAGCAGGCGTCGGCGGCGATCTACAAGCTCGGCTGCCTGCTCAAGGGCAACGGCGAGATCGCGGCCGCACGCACCGCATTCCAACGGGCCGCCGCCATGACGAACACCTGGTACGGGCACCTGGCTGACAACGCACTGCGGACGCTGGGCTGATCGACGCCGCCAACCAGCCCGTTGCGTCCCGCTTACGGTTTGCCTGAATGCAACCGGTTGCCGTTCGTCTGGGACGCGCCGGCTTGTCCTGTCAGGCGGTGCGCGTCCCGCTGAGGGACCGGCTTACGGGCGTCCTTGGCCGGCAGGGGTCGTCTGACGATCAAGCGCCGCTCATTCGAGTAGTTCGCAGCCGTGCGCCTGAATCGCCGCCTGCATCTGCTGCATCTCCTCGTCGGAGGGCGGTGGCTCGTCGGCCGGTGGCAGGGTGCGGCTGTCGGCCGGCCGGCTCGTTGCTCTCAGCACGCCCTCGAAACCGCCGGGCGTGAAGATGAAGAGCATCCGGCAGCCGTCGGGCCCGGTGGTGTAACGGTGCGGGATGTCCCTCGGGCCGTACAGGTAGTCGCCTGCGCGAGCCTCGATCGTCTGGTCGCCGACCTCGAAGGTGGCGCTGCCCTCGAGGATCCAGAAGCCCTCGTCCTCGGTGTGATGCACGTGCAGCGGCCCGGCCTCGTTGGGCGGATCGCTGACCTCCACGATCGTCATCTGCCCGCCGGTGTCGTCCGCTGTCGCCTTGATGACGGCGAGTCCGCCGAACCACCAGCGCGCATCTCCTTGATCACCGGCTACCGCCAGCGGGTCCAGCGCCGGCGCCTGGCTCGTCTCCTGCGTCATGGCTCCTCCTTTGATGAGTTCGTCTGGAGAAGCATGCGCCGGGCGGGGCGGCCGAGCATCGGCCACCTGGCCTATCTCGCGGCGCTAATCGCCGGGCACGGGACGTTCCAGCTCTCGCGCGGCGTATGCGGCGGCCTCGGCCCGGCTCCCCACGTCGAGCTTCGCAAGAACGCGAGCGACGTGGTGCTGCACGGTCTTGCGGCTGAGGTACAGCCGCGCCGCGATCTCGGGATTCGACAAGCCGACAGTGAGCAGTTCGAGGACCTCGCGCTCGCGCTTGGTCAGCAGACCGATGCCCTTCGGACCCGCACGGGCAGCCTTCACGCCGAGTGAGCGCAGCAGGCTTGCCGCCGCGTCGGCATCAGCGCCGGCGCCGAGCTGCTCGAACGCCGCGAACGCCAGACGCGCCTCGGCGACGGCACCTGCGGGCGCTCGGGGGGCCAGTGCTCTGGCGAGCTCGAGCTGCGCCCGGGCAACCTCGAGCGGCAGGTCAAGCGCCGCGAACGCGTCCAGCGCCGCCTGCAGACGCGACGCGGCACGCTCGTCACCTTCTGCGGCGAGAACCCGTCCCGCCGCAACGTCGGCGGCAGCCGCCAGCATGGGGTTGCCAGATCCTTCAGCCACCGCCGTGAGCCGATCGACTGCCTCCCGCGCCGCGGCGACATCGTCGCGAGCCAGATGGACACGCACCAACAGCTCCAGCAGCGGCACACAGCCCGGCCCGGCGCCCTCTCCCTCGAGGCACAACCGCGCGAGGTCCTCGGCAAGCGCCAGGTCGCCTCGCGCCAGCGCGATCGTCGCCAGCACCTGCCTCGCCGCCGCGCGCGACTCGCAGCCCTCGAGCAACCGTTCTGCCTCTTCGAAGCGTCCCTGTCGCAGGCGCAGGCCGGCAAGCCTGATCAACGGCGCAGCGCGCATCCCGCGGTAGCCGCCCTCGAAGACGCGCGCGGCGGCGAGCAGCTCCTGCTCGGCCTCCGCCCAGCGACCGACCGCGATCAAGATCCCGCCGTAATGCAACCGACACGTCGGCGCGACGAAATCACCCCACGCAATGAACCGCCGCGCGGCGGCCATCCACTGCTCGGCACGCCTGACGTCCGTCGTGCGCTCGCAGGCGCCCAACAGCCGGCAGTAGATCTCGCCGATCGAGTCGACACCGGCGACCTCGCCGCCGGCGACGGCGGCCATCGCCTCGTCGATCAGCGACATCCCGGCCTGGACCCGCCCCGAAACCACATACGCATGCCCCAGCAGGGCC
>DASYVZ010000623.1:0-5625 GCA_035936515.1 Solirubrobacteraceae bacterium
CCTCCTTGCCGCGGTTTTTGACGTCCGCCTTGTAGGCCAGCGCGCCGACGCCGCTGCCAAGGCTCTCGCGCGTCTCGTCGATCTCGCGGCGGATGTCCTCTACCTCGTCTGACCGAGACCCCATTTGGCCTCCTCCTTCACGGTTTGCATCGTCTGCTTGACCGACTCGACCGTCTGCTCGGGAATCGGCGGTCCGGCCTGCTGGATGCGCTTCTTGGCCTGCAGCGCGAGCACCCCCGCGACCGCCGCCAGCAGCACTGTGACGATCAGCGCCGCGGTCCACTCGGGCATCACCTCGGCGAGCGCGAAGATCAGCGTGAGCATGAACGCGATGCTCGCCAGGTACGCGACGTAGCCGGCGCCACCGGCCATGCCGGCGCCGAGGCCGACCTCCTTCGCCTTGCCGGCCAACTCGGCCTTCGCGAGCCGCATCTCCTGGCTCACGAGCGTCGAGGCGTCCTCCTTGACGCGGTTGACGACGTCGCCGATCGGCGCGTCGCGCAGATCGCCCGAGCCGTGCGAGGACGCCTGGTTCGGCGTGGGCGCCTGGTCGTGGGCGGGAGCCGCTCCGCTCGAGTACGCCGCGGCCGTGGCGGGGGGCTGCGGCGCCGCGGCGCCGTTTCCGCCACCGTGTCCGTTGCCCGCGGACGACGCCGGAACAGGAATCCGGTAGTGGCGGTACAGGGCGTTGACCTGCTGCTCGCTGAGATCTTCGTCGGCCTCGATCGCGGGGGCGTCGCTGACGACGTCCTTACCGAACGGGATCTCGATGCCCTTGTCCACCGGACGCGCCCGCGTGAGCGGGACGAGGGTGGCGTGGCTCTTGATGCGTCCGACCTTCACGAGTCCCCATTCGGGGCGGCCGGTCTCCTCGACGAGGAAGATCTCCTCGATCTTGCCGATCTTGTCGCCCTCGCGGTCAAGAACGGTCTGCCCCTCCCAGTCTGATGGGCTGGGTGGCACGGGCGTCACGGCCGGACCCCCGGCACGTCGTCGGCCGGCGCCGGCGGGGGCGTCGCTGCCGTCGGGGGCGCGGGCGCTTCGTCCGCAGGGGGGTCGTCGGCGCTGGAGGCCTTGATCACGCGGCCCGCGGCAAATCCCGCGGCTGCGCCGACCGCTGCCGCCGCCGCCGGGTTCTCGCGCGCAACGTTGGCGGCGGTCTCCATGAGCTTCTCACCGTCGGCCTGCTCGAGATACTCGCCGGCCCGCTTGACCTTCTCAGCGGCCTGCTCGGCGGCCTTCGCCTGACCGTCCTTGCCCTGCCTGCGCAGCTCGCCGGCGACGCCCTCGAGCGCCTCGCCCTGGCTGCCGATCTGCTGGCCGACCTGCGTAGAGCGCTCGCCGACCTGCGCCGCCGCCTGGCTCTTGGCCTGATCGGCTGCCGCCCGGGCATGGCCCTTGGCCTCGCCGGCGACCTCCCGAGCCTTCTCCTTCGCCGGTGCGGCGACCTGCTGCGCCTTCTCCTTCGGGCTCTCCGCGTCTGCAGCTCCGTCGCCGGCCCGCGCCGCCGGCACGTCGGCGGGTTCGTCGATCATGTGCCGCGGCGGACGCGACTCGACCTTCAGTCGTTCCTCTGGCATGTGGCACCTCCTTGCCATCGGCGCGGGGCTATGCGTTCTCCCGGGCGCGATGGCTCGTAACTGGAATCACGCCGCCGGTACCCAGCGGTCTCGCGAGCGATCCCCGAACGCGATCGAGTTGGCACGGGCGCATTCATCCGCGCGGCGGCGCCGCGGCGGGCGTACGATTGAACGACGTGATCCGCCGGCGCCGAAGGAGGCACTCGATGTCGAAGCTCATCCGCATGGACCACACCGGCCACTCCACGATTGCCGAGTGGACGCCGGAAGATCCGGCCGCAGTCGAGGCGGCGGTCTCGGCGTTTCGCGCCGAGCTCGAGCGCGGCTACCTCGCGATGGTGAGCACGGGTCCCGGGCATGCCGAGCACGTCCGCGAGCTGCCGCTCGAGGCCGAGCTCGTGATCATGCGCCTGCCGATCTCCGGCGGCTGAGCCTGCCAGCGGGACGCGCGATGGCGACGATCGAGGTCCTCCCCGAGGTCGCGGCAGTCCACTGGCGCCCACGCGTCGACGCCGACCGGCTGCGCCTGATGGGCCGGGTCTGGACGCTCACGATGGTCGCCCACGTCGTCCCGTTCCTCGGCGCGGCGACGCTGCTGATGGCCGTCGAGCCACTCGCGCTGCCGGTCGCGCTGATCTGCGTCGCGCACGCGTGGATCATCCCCGAGCTCTACGCCCAACGGGGCGCGAACGTGCTGCGCCCCCGCCGGCGCGCCCGCCGGACGCCGGAGCCCGAGCAGCGTTCGGTGGGCCTGCTCGGCGACCTCGTCGGCCACGAGGCGCGCGAGCTGCACTCCCGGACGGGCCTCGTGCTCGAGCCCGGCCGCCTCGGTGTCTGGCTCGTCGGAGAGGCCGGCGCCGTCCTGCTGCGCGGGCGGCGGGCGTACTGCTACTGCGTGAAGGTCGACCCGCGCCAGGCTGCGGCCGCCGAGCTGCCCTCCGGCGACCGCATCGCGCACCTGCTGCTCGCGCTGCGCAGCGACGAGCAGGGCTTTGCCACCGTCGCGAACCTCGCGTTTGCAGGCGCGCACTGGCGGCTGCGCCGGCGCATGCGCAAGGAGATGCGCCCGGCGCTGAAGGCCGCGCGGTCGACGCCGGGCGAGCCCGTAAGCGGCGTGCGCCGAAATATCCGGGGTAGGCTTGAAGGCATGTCCACTTCCACGCCTTCCAGCGGCGCATCGCTCGGCCGTCGCGCACTGGCGCTGATCGTCCTGCTGATCGCCGCATGGGTCCTCTTCAAGGTCGTCATCGGCGTCGTCACGGCGGTCGCGACCGTCGTCGTCGTCGTGCTCGCGATCTGCGCCGTGATCTGGGCGATCCGGGTTCTCTGAGGGGACCGCGCGGTGGCTGGCGGCGCCTACGTCTTCATCGCCCTGTGCTTCGGCCTGGCCGGCGGGATCGTCGGCAAGATCAAGGGCAGCTCGTTCTTCATCTGGTTCATCGTCGCGGCGGTCATCCCGGTGTTCGGGTTGCTCACTGCGATCTTCTATCGCTCCGAGCGCGACGAGCTGCGGCGCCTGTGCCCGACGTGCGGTCGCGTGTGCATGCTCTACGACGCGCTCTGCGTGCGCTGCGGCACCGAGCTGGAGTTTCCCGAGGAGGCGCTCGCATCGGAAAACTCAGCCGCAGTGGCCCGGTAAGCTGAGTCGTTCCACGCCGGCCAGCGGGGCCGGCCGGTTCTCAATTGCGGAGAGGAGGTCGTGATATGCGCGCGGTCGAAGCCATCATGGAGTGCCTGAAGGCAGAGGGTGTCGACGTCGTATTCGGCCTCCCCGGCGGAGCCAACCTGCCGACGTACGACGCCTTCGTGGACGCCGGCATCCGCCACGTCCTCGTGCGCCACGAAGCCGGCGGCGGACACGCTGCCGAGGGCTACGCGAAGGCGACCGGCAAGGTCGGCGTCGCCTTCGCGACCTCCGGCCCGGGCGCGACGAACGTCGTGACGCCGATCGTCGACGCGATGATGGACTCCGTGCCGACGGTGTTCATCACCGGGCAGGTCCGCACGGACCTCATCGGCACCGACGGCTTTCAGGAGACCGACACGCTCGGCATCACGATGCCGGTCGTCAAGCACTCCTTCCAGATCCGCTCGCCGCTGCAGATCCCGCGCGCGATCCACGAGGCCTTCCACATCGCCCGCTCTGGGCGCCCGGGCCCGGTCGTCGTCGACATTCCGCAGGATCTCAGCCGCGCCGACATCGACTACGAGCCGGTCACCGACCTGCACCTGCCCGGCTACCAGCCGACGACCGACGGCAACACCAAGCAGATCCGCCAGGCGGCGAAGGCGATGGCCTCGGCGCGGCGGCCGGTGATCTACGCCGGCGGCGGCGTGATCAACGCCAACGCCTCCAAGGAGCTCTTCGAGTTCGCAACGTGCGACCGCTTCCCGGTGACCTGCACGCTGATGGGCCTCGGCGGCTTCCCGGCGCCGCACCCGCAGTGGCTGGGCATGCTCGGCATGCACGGCACGCGCACGGCGAACTACGCGATGGACGAGGCGGACCTGATCTGCTGCGTCGGCGCGCGCTTCGACGATCGCATCACCGGCAAGCTATCGGAGTTCGCGCCCCACGCGAAGTTCATCCACATCGACGTCGACCCGGCCGAGATCTCCAAGAACATCCCGGCGCATATCCCGATCGTCGGCGATGCGAAGAACGTCCTGACGAAGCTCGTCAAGGAGTACCGCGCGCTCGAGGGCATCGACCCCGCGCGCATGGACGAGTGGTGGCAGAAGATCGCAGGCTGGCAGGCCAAGCACCCGCTGCGCTACGACGAGTCGACGGACGCCGAGATCAAGCCGCAGTTCATGGTCCAGGCGCTCTACGAGGCCACCGGCGGCAATGCGATCGTCACCTCCGACGTGGGCCAGCACCAGATGTGGGCGGCGCAGTACTACCACTTCAACCAGCCCCGGCGGTGGATCAACTCCGGTGGCCTGGGGACGATGGGCTTCGGGCTGCCGGCGGCGCTCGGCGCGGCGGTCGGCTGCCCTGAGCAGACCGTCGTCTGCCTCGCCGGCGACGGCTCGATCCAGATGAACGTCCAGGAGCTCGCGACCTGCTCGCAGGACAACATCCCGGTGAAGGTGTTCATCATGAACAACGGCTATCTGGGGATGGTCCGCCAGTGGCAGGAGCTCTTCTGGGAGAAGCGCTACTCCCACGTGGACATGGGCTCCTTCCCGGACTTCGTCAAGCTCGCCGAGGCCTACGGCGCGACCGGCATGCGCTTCACCGACAAGGCGACGCTCGTCGACGACATGAAGGCGGCGCTCGCGACGGAGGGGCCCGTCGTCTGCGACGTGCGCGTCACCCGCGAGGAGAACACGTACCCGATGATCGCGCCCGGACAGGCCGCGCGCGAGATGGTGGGGTGACCTCATGGGCGAGCCAGCCACGAAGGAGCTGCTCAGCCTCGACGAGCTCGAGGCCGCGGGCAACCTGCACAGCGGCCGCAAGCACATCCTGTCGATCCTCGTCGAGAACAAGTTCGGGGTCCTGACGCGCGTCGCCGGGCTGTTCGCGCGGCGCGGCTACAACATCGACACGCTGACGGTCGGGCCCACCGAGGACGAGCAGTACTCGCGCATCACGCTGACGTTCGACGGCGCGATGCACTCGGTCGATCAGGTCACGAAGCAGCTGCACAAGCTCATCAACGTCCTGAAGATCCGCGATCTCGACCCGGACGACACGGTCGCGCGCGAGCTCGCGCTCTTCAAGGTCGCCGTCGAGGGCGCGCAGCGCGCGGAGGTCATGCAGATCGCGGACATCTTCCGGGGCAAGGTCGTCGACGTCACGCGCCGCTCGGTGATCGTCGAGATCACCGGCACGACCGACAAGATCGAGGCCTTCGAGCGCATGGTGCGGCCATTCGGCCTCATCGAGATGATGCGCACGGGCGAGATCGCGATCTCCAGGGGACGCGGAGAGACCTGAACCGGTGACGGTCGCCTCGCCGCGCACTGAGGGCTCGCTCTTTTCCCTCGCGGCGGCCGATCGCGAGCGGTTGGCCGGGCGGCTCGTGGAGGGCGTGCG
>DASYVZ010000624.1:0-3625 GCA_035936515.1 Solirubrobacteraceae bacterium
CACGCCGTCGGGCGCGTCGGCGCCGAAGCGGTCGACGACCTCCTCGATCGTCGGCGCGTGCTCGGCCTCGCCCTCGGCGATCGCCTGGCGCGCCGCGACGATGAGCTCGGTCTGCTCGCCGCCGACGCCGAGCGACACCCCCAGCATCGGGTTGAGGTCTGCGTCGAGCGCGAGGACCGTGTGGCCGCTGCGCGCGAGTGCGCGGGCGATCGTGCCCGACACGGTCGTCTTGCCCACTCCGCCCTTTCCGGTTACGGCGATCTTCATGCGAGCGAGCCTACACCCGTCCCAGCGCGTGGGCGAGCGGCGTCCGAGACCCGGCAGCGGCTACTCCTGCGCGACCGTATGCCACGCTCCGCGCATGACGCGCGAGCTCTACATCTCCGTCGACGTCGAGCCCGACGGCCACGTGCCGGGCACGAGCTCGATCGTCTCGCTCGGCGCCTGCGCCGCCGCGCTGCGCGACGACGAGGGCAACGTCCAGCCGCTGGACGCCGGCGACGACGCGAACACCTTCTACGCCGTCCTGCGCCCCATCAGCGACCGCTACGTCGAGAAGGCGCTGCGCGTGACCGGCTTCGACCGCGCGACGCTCATGCGCGACGGCCGCACGCCTGAGGAGGCGCTGCCCGAGTTCGCCGCCTGGATCGACGCGCGCGCGGCCCAACACGACGCGCTGCCGGTGCTCGCGGCCTATCCGCTCGGCTTCGTCTGGCAGTTCACCCAGTACTACCTGCACGAGTACGCCGGCCGCAGCCCGTTCGGCCAGTCCGCGCACCTCGACCTGAAGTCCGCCTACGCCGTGCTCGCCGCCAGCGCGGTGCGCGACGCGATCAAGCGCCGCATGCCGAGCGCGCTGCTCGGCCCGAAGGACTCCAAGACGCACCACGCGCTCGACGACGCCAAGGGGCACGTCGACCTGCTGCTGGGGCTGCTGCGCTGGCAAGAGCGCGCGCCCTGAGGGCCCGCGGCTGCTCAGCAGCCGTCGAAGCCCGCCTTCTGGCGCGCGTAGCCGATGATCCCCGACTGGCCGTAGATCGGCCGGTAGGACTGGCTGGAGCGCTCGGACGTGACGCGAAACGGCTTGCCGTCGTCGTCGACGGTGATCGTCGATGGGTCGCCGTCCTCGTTGCGCACCGTCAGCTCCGCCACCCACGCGACGCGGTGATCTCGCGTCGACGCCTGCAACTCGACGACCTGCGGTTCGGTGCGCCCGACCTCGAGGGAGAGCGTCTTGGAGCTGCGCTTGTCGGCGCCGACGTAGCGCGTCGCCGCACGCGGGGAGTCGAGGTTGAGCCTGGCCCGGCGGACCGGCTCGAAGATGCAGCCCGGCGAGGCGGTGAACCAGCCGCGCAGCGGCCGCGCGTCGCTGATGACCTTCGCGCGGACGGCGTCGACCGTGACCGGATCGTCGGAGGTGGCGCGCAGCGAGAGACGGACGATCTGCGGGCTGCCCGCGAGCGCGCCCTTGCGCAGCGCGCTCTCGGGCTTCGTGAGGAGGTTGTTGCGCGCGGCGCGGGTCAGCTTCGACGGGTCCGCGAAGCGCTTGCGCGGGACGACGTAGTACGGCGCGTACCGATGCGCCGCCGCGAACGTCCCGGGCGGCAGGACGCTGACGCTGATCCGCGGGGCGGCCGCGGTCTCGTCGTCATCGAGCAGCAGCGTCTTGGCGGCATAGGCGCCGCCCGCGAGAACCACCAGGAGGACGACGATCTTGGCTGCTCGGGGCAGCACCTTCTTGAGCACCGCCGGCACCCTAGTGCGCCGTGTCGCGCTGTGCGTCAGCGCAGGCGCACGCGCTTGCCGGAGCCGAGCATCGCACCTCCGTGAGCGACTTCCCGTCGGCCTTCGCGATGTCGGCGATCGACGTGCCGCCGCGCGCTGCTCCTTGAGCTTCTCGCCGCTGGTGCGCAGCGCCTCGGCGAGATCCCGAACATGCCGCGCCGGCCGACGCCGTGCAGGCCCATCCTTCTTCGTTTCGGTGCCGACGACAGTCGCCGCCGAACGTAAGAGCCATGTCGAACTTCCACAGAACGCGCGCCGTCTTAAGCCCTTCTTGATGCGCGCGCGCTGGTATGCACGTCAACGTGCATACCATTGCTCGCAGAACCCAGGCGATCGAGGATCCCACCGCCGCCATCGACGTCCCGCCGCGTGGCGAGGACATCCGCGGCGGCGCCCCGCCGGAGCTCCCCCGCGGCCGCTACCTCATCTGCGGCGACGAGGCCTTCGCGCTGGCCGCAGACGTAACGCACCTCGGCCGCGGCATGACCGCCGACGTGCGCCTCGACGACCACACCGTGTCGGCTCGCCACGCGATCGTCGTGCTGCGCGGAGACCGCCTGCGGATCCTCGACGATCGCAGCACGAACGGCACGCTCGTCAACGGCCGGCGCGTCGACGAGGCCGAGCTGCACGACGGCGACGTCGTCGTCCTCGGCCGCGTCGTGCTGACGTACCGCGACATCCGCTGAGCGAGCGGCGGCCGCTGCCGGTCGCCGGACGAGCAGTCGGGTCCTACTTCAGGCTGCCCGAGGCGTCGGGGTGCGACTGCAGGATCTCTTCTCCGGCCTCGCCGGTGCGCACGCGGTAGGCCTCCTCGACGGGCAGGACGAAGACCTTGCCGTCGCCGACGCCGCCGGTGCGCGCATGCTTGAGGATCGTGTCGACGACGAGGCGGACGTCGCCGGCCGCGACGACGCACTCGATCTTCACCTTCGGCCGCAGGTAGTTCGTCAGCTCGGCGCCGCGGTAGCGCTCGGTGATCCCCTTCTGGCGCCCCGACCCCTTGACCTCGCTGACCGACAGCGACGGAAAGCCCTTCACGAGCAGGTCGGCGCGGATCGGCTCGAACGCCTCATGGCGGATGTAGGCAATCACCATCTTCATGCGCTCACCTCGAGATCAGGACGAAAGGGGTGCAGTGGACCGCTGACCGGCCGTCACGTCACCGTACCCCACCCGGTGACAGGCGCGGGCACGAGGCCGGCCATCAAACGGGCTGGGCGACCGGCTTCTCCTCGGCCGCGCCTGCCTCGGGCCTGATGAGGATCGCGCCCTCGCCGGTGACGTAGGCCTCCTCGCCGTGGTGGACGATGTCCATCCCGATCGCCTCGTCGCGGTCGCTGCCGCGCAGCGGCATGACCGCGCCGAGCACGCGCAGCAGCACGTACGTCATGCCGAACGCGTACGCCGGGGTGGCCGCCGCCGCGACCGCCTGGGAGATGAACTGGCCCGCGTCGCCGTACAACAGGCCGTCGGCCACGCCGTTCCAGCTCTGCTGGGCGACGACGCCGAGGAAGAGGATGCCGGTGAGGCCGGCGACGCCGTGCGCGGCGAGCACGTCGAGCGTCTCGTCGACGCGGGTCCTCGGCCGCAAGGCGACAACTGCGTAGCACGGCAGCGTGACGAGCACGCCGAGCACCATCGCCCAGATGGGGCTGACGAATCCGCCTGCCGGCGTGATGCCGACGCAGCCGACGATGATCGCCGTCGCAGCGCCGATCGCGGTGATCTGGCGGTTGCGCAAGAGGTCCAGGATGAACCACGTCAGCAGCGTGCAGGCGGGCGTCAGCAGCGTGTTCGTGAACGCGAGAACGCTCTGTTCACCGGTGCCGAGGCCGCT
>DASYVZ010000625.1:0-2594 GCA_035936515.1 Solirubrobacteraceae bacterium
CGTTGACGCAGGGGCCGGGTGCGACGCCGGCCTCCCCGGGCGTCACCGCCGGCGCGTCGACCACCGCCCCCGCGATCACTGCGCCCGAGATGCCTGCCACCGCCACTGCGGCGCCACCGGTCACCCCGGCCACGGCCTCCACTCCGGCCACGCCCTCCACTCCGTCCGCACCCCCGGCCACCACAGCCGCGGTCACACCCGCGCCGACGGCACCGCACACCACCTCCGCCGGTGGGGTGATGCCGCCATAGTCGGCCTCACCGAACGGCGGATCGGGCTGCTGTTCGCGATCTTCCTCGCGCTGCTGGTGCTCGCCGCCTCGCGCGCCGCCTGGCTGGGCGCGGTGAAGGGCGAATCGCTGCAGGCGGTCGCCAGCACGCAGCAGGTCGAGGTGCTCAAGGTGCCGGGCGCACGTGGCGCGATCACCGACCGCAACGGCGTAGAGCTCGCGGTCTCCGAGCCGGCAGACGACGTTGCCGTCACGCCCTACCTCATCAAGAAGCCGCTGGCCGTCGCGCGCCGCCTCGCGCCGCTGATCGGGACGACCGAGGCCAAGCTGCTGGCAAAGCTCGAGGAGAAGGGCGGCTTCGTGTACCTCGCGCGCAACCTGCCGGGCGCGCGGTCGGCGAAGATCAAAAAGCTGGACATCGCCGGCCTGCAGCTCATCCCGAGCTCGCGCCGCGAGTACCCGCGCAAGTGGATGGCCTCGCAGGTGCTGGGGTCGGTCGGCACCGACGGCGAGGGGCTGGCGGGGCTGGAGTACGCGAAGGACGCCATCCTGCGCGGCAGCGACGGCGAGCGGCGAATCGTCAAGGACGCCCTCGGCGAGCCGATCGTCTTGCAGGAGACCAAGCGCGCCGCGCGCGGCAAGGACCTGCGCCTCACGCTCGACGCCGAGCTGCAGGGCAAGGTCGAGAACGTCCTCGCCGAGGTCGGCGTCGCGTGGCGGCCGAAGGGCGCGACGGCGCTCGTCATGGATCCCTACTCCAACACGATCCTCGCGCTCGCCAACTGGCCGCGCGTGGATGCCAACGATCGCGCCGGGGCGCCGGACTACGCGGCGCAGAACCGTGCGGTCGGCTTCAACTACGAGCCCGGCTCGACCTTCAAGCCGTTCACCGTCGCCGCGGCGCTGGAGGAGAAGGTCGTCACGCCGACCGACATGTTTCACCTGCCACCCACCATCGACGTCGCCGACCGCACGATCAAGGAAGCCCACGAGCGCGGTCCGGTCGACCTGACGACGACGCAGATCCTCGCGCAGTCCAGCAACGTCGGCACGGTGCGCATCGGCGAGCGCCTCGGTGCGACGCGCTTTGACCGCTGGGTGCGGCGCTTCGGCTTCGGCCGGCCGACGGGCATCGAGCTGCCGGGCGAGGAATCCGGCCAGGTGCTCAAGCGCGCCGCCTACTCCGGCTCGTCGATGGGCAACCTGCCGATCGGCCAGGGCGAGTCGGTCACGCCACTGCAGCTCGCAGCGGCGTACGCCGCGATCGCCAACGGCGGGATCTTGCGCCGGCCGCGGATCATCGCCGGCATCGACGGCGAGCGCACCGCGAGGCCGCGCGGCGAGCGCGTCATCAGCGCGAGTACCGCCGCTGCGCTGCGCACCGTGCTCGCGGGGGTCGTCGAGGCCGGCGGCAGCGCCAGCGAGGTGGCGATCCCCGGCTACACGCTGGCCGGCAAGACCGGCACCGCCAACAAGATCGACAGCAAGACCGGCGAGTACTCCACGACGCGCTTCATCGCGTCGTTCGCCGGCTTCGCGCCGGCCCGCAGGCCGAAGCTGCTCGTGACGGTCATGGTCGACGAGCCGCAGGGCGAGATCTACGGCGCACAGGTCGCGGCGCCGGCCTTCCAGGAGATCATGCGCTTCGCGCTGCCGTATCTCGGCGTCTCGCCGAACGGCTGAGCCTGGATCACCAGAGGCGGCCGTCCGATCCGTCCGCGAACTATCCTGCCGCGCATCAGGCGCCCGAGCTTCCCGACGATGAACCCAGTGACCCGCTGCTGGCCGCTCGGATGACGCTGCGCGACGTGTTCGGCGCCGCCGTCGCGGACGCCGCCGCGGATCTCGAGGTCACGGCCCTCGCCTACGACAACCGCCAGGTCGCGCCCGGCACCGTCTTCTTCTGCGTGCGCGGGTTCACGCGCGACGGCCACGACTTCGCGCCCGACGCGATCGCGCGCGGCGCCGTCGCGCTCGTCGTGGACCATCCGCTCGGCCTACCCGTGCCGGAGGTGCTCGTCGACGACGTGCGTGCGGCGATGGCGCCCGCCGCCGCGCGCCTGCACGGCGACCCGACGGCGACGCTGCGCACGATCGGCATCACCGGGACCAACGGCAAGACGACGAGCGCCTACCTCGTGCGCGCGCTGCTCGAGGCCGCCGGCGAGCCCACCGGCCTGCTCGGGACCGTCACGTCGGTGATCGGCGGCACCGAGCACCCGGTCGCGCGCACGACGCCCGAGGCGATCGACCTACAGGCGACGTTCGCCGCGATGCATGCCGCCGGCGACACCCACTGTGTGATGGAGGTCTCCAGCCATGCGCTCGCCCTGGGCCGTGCCGACGCGATCCACTGGGCCGCCGC
>DASYVZ010000626.1:0-3096 GCA_035936515.1 Solirubrobacteraceae bacterium
CCGCCGCACCGTTGCCCGATGCCGCGGCCTTCGCTGCCTGCTTGACGCGGTCGCGCAGCTCCGCGACCGCCTCCGGCAGGCGTTCCACCGCCGTCTTCAGCAGCGCCGCCGCCTCGCGCGCCTTCGCGTCGGAGGCGCGCAGCTCCGCCACCGCCGCGGGGCCGGTGATCGCCTCGATGCGGCGTACGTTGGCGGCGCTCGAGCTCTCGCTGAGCAGCTTGAAGACCCCGATCTCCGCCGTCGAGCGCACGTGCGTGCCACCGCACAGCTCGCGCGAGTAGCGCCCGTCGCCGATCTGCACCATGCGTACGACGTCGCCGTACTTCTCGCCGAAGAGCGCCATCGCCCCGAGCGCGCGCGCCTCGTCGAGCGTCGTCGTGATCGGCCGCACCGGATCGTTGCGCAGGATCCACTCGTTGACGCGGTCCTCGATCGCCGCCAGGTCGGCGGGCGAGACCCGCTCGCCGTGGGCGAAATCGAAGCGCAGCTTGTCCGGCCCGACGTAGGAGCCCGCCTGGCGCACGTGGGTGCCGAGGCGCTCGCGCAGCGCGGCGTGCAGCAGGTGGGTGGCGGTGTGATTGGCCTGCGTCGCGATGCGTGCCGCGCGGTCGACGCGCGCCACAACGCGCTCGCCCGGCTTCAGATCCCCATTCTGCGGCTCGACCACGAGCGCCTGGTCGTCGCCGAGGCGCACGACGTCGACCACGCGCGCGGCGCACTCGCCGCCCTCGCACTCGACGATGCCGGCGTCGGCGATCTGGCCGCCGCCGGTCGCGTAGAAGGGGGACTCCGCGAGCTTGACGAGCAGGCCTTCGCCGTCGGCGCCGGTTACCGCGCCGATCGTCGTGCGCTGCTCGAGCATCTCGTAGCCCGTGAAGTGCGTCTGAAATCCGGCCTCACGCGACAGCGCGAGCGCCCGCTCCCGCACACTGCCCGCCGCGGTCGCCGCATCGCGGCCGCTGGCGCGGGCGCGGGCGCGCTGCTCGTCCATGAGCGCGTCGAAGCCGGTCGTATCGACCTCCAGGCCCTGCTCGAGCGCCAGCTCGCGCGTGACCTCGAACGGGAAGCCGTACGTGTCGTGCAGCTTGAACGCGTCGAGCGCGGGAATGCACGGCCGGGAGCTATGACGCGAGCGCGCGATGACCTCCTCGAGGAGCTTGGTGCCCTGCTCGAGCGTGCGACCGAAGCCCTCCTCCTCCGATCGCACCCAGCGCAGTATCGGATCGCGCTCGCGTTCGAGCTCGGAATAAGCGGGCCCCATGATCTCGATGACCCGCCCGGCGAACGTCGGCAGGAAGCCCGCCTCCATGCCGATGCGGTTGCCCTGCTGGATCGCGCGGCGCATGATCCGCCGCAGGATGTAGCCGCGATCCTCGTTGGAGGGCACGACGCCGTCGGCGATGAGGAACGTCATCGCCCGCGAATGGTCGGCCAGGATCCGCAGCGCACGCTCGTCGGGGTCCCTCGCGGCGAGCTCGCGGCCGAGCGCCATGAGCGGCGCGAACGTGTCGGTCTCGAAGACCGTCTCGACGCCCTGCTGGATGACCGCCATGCGCTCGAGGCCGAGGCCCGTGTCGATGTTGTTGGCCGGCAGCGGCGCGAGCGTGGGCCGGCCGGCGGCGTCGTGGCCGAGGTCGTACTGGGTGAAGACGAGGTTCCAGTACTCCAGGAAGCGCTCGTTGTCGCCTCCCGGCAGGTCATCCTCGGTGCCCCAGTCCAGGCCGCGGTCGAGGTACAGCTCGCTGCACGGCCCGCACGGCCCGCTGTCGCCGGCCTGCCAGAAGTTCTCCGAGCGAGGGAGCAGGACGATCCGCTCGCGCGGCACGCCGACCGACAGCCACGCCTCGATCGCCTCGTCGTCGGGGCCCAGGCCGAGCTCGTCGTCGCCCTCGAAGACGGAGATCCAGATGTCGTCGGCATCGAAGCCGAACCCCTCGAGCGACAGCTCCCAGGCCCACTGCACGGCCTCCTGCTTGAAGTAGTCGCCGATCGAGAAGTTGCCGAGCATCTCGAAGAACGTCAGATGTCGCGCGGTGTTGCCGACGTTCTCGATGTCGGTCGTGCGAAAGCACTTCTGGACGGTGGCCAGCCGCGGATGGGGCGGGGTCTCCTCGCCGCGGAAGTACGGCACGAGCGGGTGCATTCCGGCCGTCGTCAGCAGCACGGAAGCGTCCGAGGCGGCCGGGACCAGCGAGGCGGACGGCAAGCGCAGGTGGTCGCGGCCCCCGAAGTAGGAGAGGAACGTCTCGCGGATCTCGTCGGTGCTCATGCCCATGGCGTCAGGCGATTGTGGCGCATCCGACAATCGCGTCTCCCCGCAGGAAGACCGCGGTCTGCCCGGGTGCGGCACCGTCGAACGGCTCGTCGAGGTGGATTTGATCGCCGTCCAGGCGACAGCGCAGCGCGGGGGCGTGATAGCGCAGCTGCACCGCATCGGGGTCGGCGTCGTGCAGGCGCAGGCCGCGCACCCGCACGGTCCTCGTCGCCAGCTCCTCCCGGGGGCCGACCGTGACGGTGTTGGCACGCGCGTCGGTGGCCACGACGTAGAGCGCCTCGGCGGCGGCGATCCCGAGCCCCTTGCGCTGCCCGACGGTGTAGCCGTGATGGCCGCGGTGGCGGCCGAGCACCCGGCCGCCGCGATCGACGATGTCGCCCGGCCGCTCGCGCAGGCCGCCGTGACGGGCGAGGAATCGCTCGCGTCCAGTGCCGGCGAGGAAGCACAGGTCCTGGGACTCGGGCTTGCCCGCCACCGCCAGGCCCGCCTTGCGCGCGATCGCGCGGACCTCCTCCTTCGTGCGCTCGCCGAGTGGGAAGCGCAGGCGGGCCAGCGAGTGGCGGCCCAGCGCGGCGAGCATGTACGTCTGGTCCTTGGCGGGATCGACGGCGAGGCGCAACAGCCCGGCGTCGGTGCGCCGGGCGTAGTGGCCGGTCGTCAGCGTCGCGGCGCCGAGCCGGTCGGCGAAGTCGAGCATCGCGTCCAGCCGGATGTGGCCGTTGCAGCGCACGCAGGGGTTCGGCGTGAGCCCGTCGGCGTGCTCGCGCAGCCATGGATCGACGACGCCGCCGCGAAACTCGTCGCGCAGGTCGAGCGTGAAG
>DASYVZ010000627.1:0-6104 GCA_035936515.1 Solirubrobacteraceae bacterium
GGGTCAACCGAGAACGTGTCTGCGGGCGGCTACGGGGCCTTGACCTGTGTGGTGCCGCCCTCGGTCTTCGGATCGGCTCGCTCCTCGACGTTGCCGCCGCCAACCGGGTTGTCCGCGCCGGCACCCTCGTTAGCGCCCGCGCCGGGATTGGGGTTCTGCTCGGTGTCCTTGTCCATGCGCTTGACGTCGTCGTCGGACACGTCAGGCGTCTGGTTGTCCTCGTGCGGGATCTTCTCGTCCGCCATGCGTCCTCTCCTCCGTTTGGGTGCGGATACGTCGTTTTTTACCCCCTCCCCCGCTGCTGGAACCCGCTGCGACCGAGCCTCGAGCCGGCTAGTCAGACTCGGGTGGATCGTCGATCAACCGGCCGCGCAGGATGATGTCGTGGCTCGTGACGATCAGGCCCAGCCGCTGGCCGATGCCGGCGATCGCGCGCTCGAGTTCGGCGTCGTCGAAGGGCACGACGTCGCCCGTCTCCTCGAGCACGATGTGGTGGTGGTGGTCGCCGGACGGATCGACCGGCTCGTAGCGCGCGACGCCCTCGGCGTCGAAACGGCGCAGCAGGCCGAGCTCGTGCAGGGTCTCGAGCGCGCGATAGACAGTCGCCGTCGAGCCGGCGCTGCCCTCGTCGCGAAGCCGGTCGGCGATCTCCTGCGCGGTCAGCAGGCAGCTCTGGCGGCTGAGCAGCTCGACGACGGCGGTGCGCCCGGCGCTCGCGCGCAGTCCTGCCGCCCGCAGCACCGCGTTGGAGTGCTGCACCCAGCGCTTGTGGGTCGTGTCGCTCATCGAGCGCATCCTGCCACGCAGTGTGACCGCCGTGGGGAGCTGGATAGGATGAACGCGGTTATGCAAGCGCCCGACGTCTCGGTGACGCCGGTCGCCCCACACACGGAGTCCGGCCAGCGGTCGGCATCACTGGACGGGCTGCGCGGCATGGCAGCTCTCGCGATCTTCGCGTTCCACGGATGGCTGTACACGATGCCGGAGCCGAACGCGACCGACCGCTCGTCCGTCGTCGAGTATGCGGTTCATGAGCTGCGTCTCGCACTGGTCGCGTTCTTCGTGCTGTCGGGCTTCCTGCTCTTTCGCCCCTGGGTCGCCGCCGTGCTCGACAGGGGCAAGGCGCCCGACGTGCGCCGCTACGTGCGCGCTCGCGCCGTACGAGTCCTGCCCGCCTACTACATCGCGCTCGGGGGCTCCGTGGCGCTGCTGTGGGGCCTGAACGGGACTCCGGGCCTGCGGCTTCCGCCGGGTGAGCAGCTGCCGCTGTTTCTCGTCTTCGGTCAGAACTTCTCCGCGGCGACCGTCATGAAGCTCAACCCGCCGATGTGGTCGCTGGCGGTCGAGGTGATGTTCTACGCGCTGCTGCCCTTGGTCGGTTGGCTCGCCCTGCGACTGCCGCCGCGGCCGCAGATGCAGGCGCTGGTACCGCTCGCGCTGCTGGCGATCGGGATGCTCTACAACTGGTCGATCGCCGGTCAGGGCCTCGGCATGACGTTCTCCAAGACCCTCGCCGCGATGCTGCCGTACTTCGCGCTGGGAATGCTCGGCGCACTGCTTCTGCACGGCCGCAGCATCGACCTGCGCCAGAAGCGCATGCTCATCACGACAGGCATCGCGCTGATCGTCGTCGACGCCTTCGCCAAGGGCGCCGCCCCCGCGAACGGGATCGATGCGACGACCGCGTTCTCGATGCTGCGCGACCTGCCGTCGGGGGTCGGCTTCGCGCTGATCGTGTGTGCGCTCGCCGCCGCCCCGCAGGGGCGCCTGCTCGGCGGGCGGGCGCTCGTGGCGCTCGGGACGATCTCCTACGGCTTCTACCTGTGGCACGTCCCGGTGCTGATGGTCCTGCGCGGCCACGGCCTGCTGCCGCTGGACCCGGTGCTCGGTTCCGCGATCGCGTTCCTTCCGTCGCTGGCGCTCGCCGCGGTCAGCTGGGTTGCGTGCGAACGTCCGGTTCTGCGCTGGTCGGCGCGACGCGAGCGCCGCCTCGCGAACGAGGCGGACGAGGAGCGGCTACGCCGCCGCGGCGTCGACCGCGCCGGCGGGCGCGAGGTCGGCGGCCGGGAGGTCAGCACAGTGCGCGCCTAGCCAGCGCGTGCCGTACGTGCGCATGCCGTCGATGATCGGCAGCAGCGCGCGACCCTTCTCGGTGAGCTGATACTCCACACGTGGCGGGACCTCGGGAAAGGTCTCGCGCTCGACGATGCCCTCCTCCTCGAGTGCGCGCAGGCGCAGCGAGAGCGTGCGGGGGCTGATGCCGGCCAGCGAGCGCTCGAGCTCGCAAAAGCGCGAACGCCCCTCGGACAGGTCGCGGATGAGGAGCAGCGTCCACTTCCCGCAAACGATCTCAGCGGTCTTGCAGACCGGACAGGTGTCGTCCATGCCCATCACTTTACAGACTGAAGCAACGTGCTCGTGCGGGCTCTCGTTACGCGTGCAGCGTTGCGAGAGCTCGCATCGACGGGCGCTTGACGCGATCGCTAGGCCGCCCGCTGCGCCTCCACGGAGATGACGTCCTCCATCGTGGTGCCCCGCTTGCCGTCGGCGGCGAGCAGCAGCTTGAAGTCGTGCGGGCTCGTGGCCGCGAGCATCGCCTGCTCGACGTCGACGCGCCCGGCCTTGACGTGGTCGAACAGCGCCTGGTCGAAGGTCTGCATTCCGTAGTAGGCGCCCTCGGAGACGACCTCGGTGAGGCGGCCGGTCTGCGCCGGATCCATGATCATGTCGCGCACGCGGCCGGTCATGCGCATGATCTCGCACGTGGCCACGCGCCCGCCGTCGGTCGAGCGCACGAGGCGCTGGGAGATGACGCCCTTCAGCGTACCGGCGAGCATCGCGCGGATCTGGCCCTCCATGTGCGGCGGGAAGAAGTCGATGATGCGGTTGACGGTTTCCGCGGCGTCCACCGTGTGAACCGTCGAGAGCACGAGGTGCCCGGTCTCCGCCGCGCTCAGCGCGGTGTGGACGGTCTCCTCATCGCGCATCTCGCCGACGAGGATGACGTCCGGGTCCTGGCGCAGGACGCGGCGCAGCGCCCGCTTGAAGGACAGCGTGTCCTGGCCGACCTCGCGCTGGTTGATGATCGACCGCTTGTCGACGTGCAGGAACTCGATCGGGTCCTCGATCGTGACGATGTGCTTCGCCATGTTCGTGTTGATGTGGTCGATGATCGCCGCGAGCGTCGTCGACTTGCCCGAGCCGGTCGTGCCGGTGAGCAGGATGATCCCGCGCTCCTCCTCGGCGAGCTCGGAGATGACCGGCGGCAGGTTGAGCTCCGGGATCGTGCGGATGGAATGGGGGATCGCGCGGCAGACGAGGCTCAGCGAGCCGCGCTGGCGGAAGGCGTTGACGCGAAAGCGTGCGATGCCGGTGATCGAGTAGGAGAAGTCGACCTCGTGGTCGCTTGCGAGCTCGTCGAGCTTCGTCACATCGGACAGCATCGTGCGCACCGCTGTCTCGGTGTCTTCGGGGGTCAGCGGAGGCGCCCCCTCGATCGGGCGCATCTCGCCGTCGACGCGCGTCAGCGGCGGTGCCTGGATCTTGAGATGGAGGTCGGAGCCTCCGAGCTGCACGAGCGTGCAGAGAGCATTGTCGACGTCGAACACGCTCCTCGCATCGGTCGCACCGGCGTCGGGAGACAGGCCGCGCCGCGCGATTACGACGAATGGCCAGCCGGGTCAGTCCCAGTCGGGTGCCCAGGGCGGGTCGATCGTACGGTGGCCGCGCTCCAGGCCGGCGATCCGAGCGCGCTCCTCCTCGCTGAGCGCGAAGTCGAAGACGTCGAGGTTCGTGGCGCGGTGCTCCGGCGTGGATGCCTTCGGGACGGCCGCGACCTGCGGCTGGTCGAGCAGCCAACGCAGCGCGATCTGCGCGGGCGTCCTGTCGTGCGCCTCGGCGATCTCGCCGATCGTGCGGTCGCGCAGCACGGCACCCTGCGCCAGCGGCGAGTAGGCGGTGGCCGCGAGCCCGCGCTCGCGAACGACGTCGAGCACCTGCGGCTGCCCGAGGTACGGGTGGTACTCGACCTGGTTGCAGACGAGCGGCGCGTGCTCGAGCGCCTCGCGCAGCATGGCGCTGGGGAAGTTCGCGACGCCGAGGTGGCGCACCCGGCCGGCGTCGCGCGCCTCGAGCATCGCCGCCAGCGTCTCCGCGACCGGCACGCGGCGGTTGGGCCAGTGGATGAGCAACAGGTCGATGTACTCCGTGCGCAGGTCGCGCAGCGACTGCTCGATCTGGTCGTGCACGCCAACCGCGCTCAGCTCGGTGTACCAGAGCTTCGTCGCCAGGAAGATCTCGTCGCGGTTGCGCCCGGAGTCGTGCAGGCCCTGGCCGACCTGCGCCTCGTTGCCGTAGGCGCGCGCCGTGTCGATGTGCCGATAGCCGAGCTCGATGGCGTCGCGCACGGCCTCGACGCACGTCTCGCCGCCGATCCGCCATGTCCCCAGGCCGAGCTTCGGGATCTCGATTCCCTGGACGCTGAGCGTCGTGACGGCGGTGGCTTCGCGTGGCATCGCTGGAAGTGGTTGCCCGTGCTGGCGCACCGCGAAACGACGACGAGGCCCCGCAGGGGCCCCGTGGAGTGCTCGGGCGCGGCCGCGGCTGGTTACGCGACGTCGCGGAGCTTCTGGGCCTCCGCGAGGGACTGCAGCTTCTTCAAGGACTGGTTCTCGATCTGGCGGATGCGCTCGCGCGTGACGTTGAACGTGCGCCCAACCTCGTCGAGCGTGCGCGGGTGCTCCCCGCCGAGGCCGTAGCGCAGCTCGAGCACGCGGCGCTCCCGGTAGGAGAGGTTCTCCAGGGCCTCGCGCAGCGCCTCCTTGGTGAGGATCTCGGCGGCACGCTCGTAGGGCGACTCGGCGCGCTCGTCGGCGATGAACTGGCCGAACTCCGACTCCTCCTCGTCGCCGACCGGCTTCTCGAGCGAGACCGGGGCCTGTGCGGAGCGCTTGATCGAGTCGACCTCCTCGGGATCGATCCCGGTGACCTCGGCGATCTCCTCCGGCGTCGGCTCGCGGCCCAGCTCGGTGACGAGCTTGCGCTCGGCGCGCCCGATCTTGTTGAGCTTCTCGACGACGTGCACCGGGATGCGGATCGTGCGCGCCTTGTCGGCGAGCGCACGGGCGATCGCCTGGCGGATCCACCACGTCGCGTACGTCGAGAACTTGAAGCCCTTGCGGTAGTCGAACTTCTCCGCCGCGCGCACGAGCCCGAGCGTCCCCTCCTGGATGAGGTCGAGGAACGGCAGGCCCTGGTTGCGGTAGTTCTTGGCGATCGAGACGACGAGGCGCAGGTTGGACTCGACCATCTTCTGCTTGGCGTCGAGGTCGCCGCGCTCGATGCGCTTGGCGAGATCGACCTCCTCCTGAGCCGTCAGCAGCCGGACCTTCCCGATGTCCTTCAGGAACAGCTGAAGGGAGTCGGTCGTCATGTCCGGCTTGAGGTCGATCGCCGCCTTCTTGCGGGCTCGCCGCTTGTCGGGCGCGCGCTCGACCGCATTCGCGGCTTGGACCGCCGGATCGATCTCCTCGACGAGCTCGATCTCCGACTTCTCCAGGTAGCCGTGCAGCTCCTCGATGTCTGCCTCGTCGAGATCGATCTCGGCCACCGCGCCGGCGATCTCGGCGTACGTCAGCACGCCCGTCAGCTGGCCCTTCGCCACGAGACCTTTGATCTCTTCGAGTTCCTGCAGTTCGACTACGGACATTCGGTTCGCTTTCGCCTCGGCACGACGCTTGATCGACACCGCGCACCGTTCGCTTGACGGAGGGCCGGAGAGGGCGGCCTTTGGAGCAGCACCTCCCCCAACCTAGACCCCGAACTCTAGCGTGCTGCTCTGCGACGTACTACGTACGACGGCGTCACGTTGTTTGCAGCCTTCGCGCGAAGATGCCGCAAACCGCATGCCATGATGCGCACGTGCCCGAACGCCCGGACTCCGACCGCGAAGTGCTGACGAGCCTACCGCGCTCACGACCCGCCCGCCGCAGCGCCAAACGCGACGAACGCCCCGCGCCGGACGCTGCTACGCGCGCCTCGGCCAAACCCGTCGCGCCGCGCGAGCCGCGCACCGCAAAGGCCGCTCCGCGGGCCGCTCCGAAGGC
>DASYVZ010000628.1:0-3174 GCA_035936515.1 Solirubrobacteraceae bacterium
TGTAGACGAGCATCCCGGTGAGCACGAGCGCGACGGCGACGTAGAGCACCGTCGTGATCGCCAGTGATCCGAGGATGCCGCGCGGCATGTCGCGCTGGGGCTTGCGCGCCTCCTCCGCGGTGGTCGCGACGATGTCGAAGCCGATGAAGGCGAAGAACACCAGCGCCGCCCCGCCGATCACGCCGCTGAAGCCGAAGGGGAAGAACGGGTCCCAGTTCGCCGTGCTCACCTCGGTCGCGCCGACCGCGATGACGAGCAGCAACACGGCGATCGTGACGACGACCATGACGATGTTGGCCCGCGAGCTGATCCGGATGCCGCGCACGAGCAGGTAGGTGAGCCCCAGCACGAGCAGCATGCCGAGGAGGTTGACGACGCCGCCCTCCGACGGCGGGGCCGTGATCGCCTCGGGCAACGTGACACCGAAGATCTGGTCCAGGGTCGCATTGAGCTGCCCCGACCACCCGATGGCCACCGCGGCGGCCCCGACCGTGAACTCCAGGAAGAGATCCCAGCCGATGATGAACGCGATGAACTGGCCGAGCGTCGCGTACGAGTACGTATAGGCGCTGCCGGCGACCGGCACCATCGAGGCGAATTCGGCGTAGCACAGGGCAGCCAACGCGCACACGACCGCCGCGAAGACGAAGGACAGGGCGATCGACGGTCCGGCCTCGGTCGCCGCAGCCACGCCGGTGAGCACGAAGATCCCCGCGCCCACGATGACGCCGACGCCGAAGACGACGATGTCCAGCGCTCCGAGCTCCTTCTTGAGCCGGAATCCCTCCAGCTCGGACGTCTCGAGGCACTCCTCGACCGTCTTTCGCGGCCCGAGCACCCCACCTGCCGTCGCCATGGCCGCGAGATACCCCCGCGTCCGCGTGGCAAACGAGCAAAGCCGACGCGGCGGTAGGACGGATGGTTGGTGCGCTGTGGCCGGAGTTTTGTTAGAGCGATCGGCCAGCTCGCGCAAGAATCAGCCGGGTCTGTTCTACGGACGCAACGATGCATCGGCACGACGCAACGGCGCCCCCTTGGCGAACGCATGTCCGCGTGCCAGGGTTCGTAGCCATGCCCGCAGAGCTCAGCTGGGGCCGGCGCCTGCTCATGTGCCCGCCCACCCACTTCGACGTCTCCTACGCGATCAACCCGTGGATGGACATCGCCGTCGCGGTCGATCGGGCGCGTGCGCAGCGTCAGTGGGACGCGCTTGTCGCGACGCTGCGGGCGGCCGGCGCGCAGATCGAGATCCTCCCGCCGCAGCGCGGGCTGCCCGACCTCGTCTTCACCGCCAACCTCGGCTTGGTCGACGGCGAGACCTTCATCCCGGCACGCATGCGTCACGCAGAGCGGCGCGCCGAGCCCGCCCTCGCAGAGCGCTGGTTCGCCGCGCACGGCTACGCGATCCGCCGCCTCGGGGAGGACGTCGTGCAGGAGGGCGCGGGCGATGCGCTGCCCTTCGACGGAACGCTCGTCGGCGCGTACCGCACGCGCTCGTCGGCGTCCTCCTACGTCGACCTCGCGCGGATCGTCGACGCGCGGATCCTGCCCGTCGAGCTCTCCGACGAGCGCTTCTACCACCTCGACATCGCCTTCTGCCCGCTCGATTCGCACAGCGCGCTCGTCGCGCTCGACAAGTTCGACGAGGACAGCCGGCGGCTGCTGCGCGCGCTCGTGCCCGACCCGATCGCGCTCGCGGCCGAGGAGGTCGAGGCGTTCGGCGCCAACGCCGTCGTGGTGGGGCGCACGGTCGTCATGGCCGCCTGCTCGCCGCGCCTGGACAAAGCGCTGCGCGCGCGCGGCTTCGAGCCGGTCGTCGTGGAGGTCTCGGAGTTCCTCAAGGCAGGCGGCGGGCCGCGCTGCCTGACGCTCGCGCTCGACGTGCGGCTGGCCGCGCAGGATGCCGGCGCGCTCGCCGCGCGCTACACCGCCCACAACTACCACCCGCTGCCGGTCACCGTCACACACGCCGAAGGCGCGTGGGTGCACGACGACCGCGGTCGCCGCCACCTCGACGCGCTGTCGGCCTACAGCGCGCTGAACTTCGGCCATCGCCACCCACGCCTCGTCGCCGCCGCGCACGAGCAGCTCGAGCGCGTGACGCTCACGAGCCGCGCGTTCGCCAACGACCAGCTCGGCCCGTTCGCGCGCGACCTCGCCGCGCTGACCGGCAAGGAGCGCATCCTGCCGATGAACACCGGCGCCGAGGCCGTCGAGACCGCGATCAAGACGGCGCGCAAGTGGGGCCGCGACGTCAAGGGCGTCGCGCCCGAGCGCGCGACGATCATCGTCTGCGACGGCAACTTCCACGGCCGCACCACGACGATCGTCTCCTTCTCCGACGACCTGCTCGCGCGGGACGGCTTCGGCCCGTTCACGCCGGGGTTCGTGCGCGTGCCGTTCGGCGACGAGGCCGCGCTCGAGGCGGCGCTGCGCGAGCGGGGCGACGACGTCGTCGCCTTCCTCGTCGAGCCGATCCAGGGCGAGGCGGGCGTGATCCTGCCGCCGGACGGCTACCTGCGCGCGGCGCGCCGCCTGACCCGCGAGCACGACGTGCTGCTCATCGCCGACGAGATCCAGTCCGGGCTGGGCCGCACGGGGCGGACCTTCGCCTGCGACCACGACGACGTCGTGCCCGACCTCTACGTGCTCGGCAAGGCGCTCGGCGGCGGCATCGTCGCGCTGTCGGCGATCGCCGGCGACGATGCGGTGCTCGACGTCTTCACCCCCGGCACGCACGGCTCGACGTTCGGCGGCAACCCGCTCGCCTGCGCGATCGGGCGCGCGGTGATCGAGCTGCTCGCCACGGGCGAGCCGCAGGCCAACGCCGCGCGACTGGGGTCGCGGCTGGGGGCCGGAATCGAAGCGGCCGCATCACCCGCTGTGCGCGAGGTCCGCTCCCGCGGCCTGTGGTTCGGCGTGGAGCTCGCACCCGACGCCGGACGCGCCCGGGGCGCGTGCGAGCGGCTGCTCGAGCGCGGGGTGCTCGCCAAGGAGACGCACGAGCAGACCGTCCGCCTCTCACCGCCGCTGACGATCGGCGAGGCGGAGGCCGACTGGCTGCTCGAGCGGGTGCTCGAAGTCCTCGGCGCACTCGGCCCGCCCGGCTGACCAGCCGTCCCCCCGTCGCATCGCGGCGCTCCGCGGCCCAGTGGCGTGGGTGCCCCGCATGAG
>DASYVZ010000629.1:0-3103 GCA_035936515.1 Solirubrobacteraceae bacterium
GCGCTCACCACGCAGCTGCGCCGCGCCGCGCTAGTCCGCCGGCGCTGAGCCGCCGCACGCCAGCTCGCGCTCGACGAGGTCGGCCATCCGCTCGCAGGCGCGCCGCGCGAAGCGCACCTGCTGTCCGCGGCCGACGAGCCGAAATCCCAGGCCGATGATCGGGTTGCGCACCTTCGCCCGGCTCGAGACCACATGGATGCGAAACTCGACCGCGCCGTCGTCGAGCCATTTCCAGACCGCGTAGTCCATCTGGCCGCGCTCCATGTGCCCGGCCAGCGTGCCGTAGCTCCAGCCCCAGACGCGCACCCGGTGGCCGTCGATCCTCCGCGTCTCGTCGACGACCCGGCTCACCCGACAGCCGCAGAACAGCCGGAGGGGACCGAAGCGGACCTGCAGGAGCATGTTGCGCTCGGCGAGGTCGCTGCCCGGATCGTAGACCGCGCGCACCATGGTCGGATCGGCGAAGGCGTAATCGCGCATGAGCCGTTGGGCAATCGCAAAGCTCCCGTCGCGGAGCGGGTCGCCGGGCGGTTCGGCCGGCAGCGTCTTCCGGTAGTCGTCGACGTTCCACCGGCAGTCGTCCTCCGCGCCGCGCAGCTCGTCGGGATCGAAGTTCAGCGGCCGATGCGTCAGCCCGGCCAGCGCGCGCTGCGCCCGCGCGGTCGCGGCCAGACGCTCATCCAGCACGGCTGAGCTCACGTGGATCGACGCGCCTGGTCGTGATGTCCACGAGCCCGTCGCGTCGGCCGCCCGACAACTCGGTCAACTGCTCGAGCACCGACGTCCACATGTGCAGCTGGACCTCCTTGTTGAGCGGCAGACGGTCGAACAGCAGGCTCGACAGGCGATCGCCGCCGCGCGCCCACGCCTCGATGGCGATCTCCAGCCGGCCCGGCCCGATGTCGCAAGCGCTGAAGCGGATCCGGCCCGCCTCGAGGTGGCCGTCGAGCGTTACGAATCCGAAGCTCGCCTGCTGCGCCTCGACCGTGCGCACCGGGCCGTCCCAGGGACCGGGCATGCGCACCGTGAACTCGTCGCCGACGCGCAGCTCGCCCTCCGCGCCTCGCACCTTGACGAACCTCGCCAGCGCCGTCGGCGCCGCGCGGTTGGGCTCGCCGGCGAACGCCGCGATGAGCTGTGCGCCATCGAGCTCGGCCTCCCTCACGCGCGTGGTGAAGCAGCGGTGCATGAGCGGCCCGACGCCGTCCTCGACGCCTTGCACATCGGTGTGGTCGGTATCCGGCGGCAGTGGCGGCGGCATGTCGTCGGGCACCGAGCCAGGCTCCTCGCGGCGGTGCATCGGCGTCGTGCGCCAGAGGTAGTCCCAGCCCGTGATGAGGACGCCGAGCGGCCACCGCGCCGCGGTCGCCATCCGGCGCGAGGGGGGAAGGCGGCGGGGCACGGTCCCCGGATACCCGCATGGCGTGGCGTGCAGCGGGGGTACAAGCGCCGGATGATCGCCAAGACCCTTCACCGCGCCGGCGTGCGCAGCGATCACCTCGAGGCGGTGTCGGTGGGCAGCGTCGGGCTGTGCATCACGCTGTGGATCCGCGCGAAGACGGTCGACCAGGACGAGCGCGGCAACGCCGAGCGCCGGGCGCTGTTCGTCGGCCTGTGGCCGCCGACGATCTGGCTGATCGGCGATTCGCTGGGGCGCCTGGAGCGCCGCCGGCGCTGGCGCTGACCCGTAGTTACTAGCGTGTAGGGGACGCATGCCCTCCCGCCGCCCCAGCCTCAAGGTCGTGCTGATCCTGCTGCTGCCGTGGTGCACGCTCGTCCTCGGCATCTGGCTCGGCGCGCACCCGCGCCTTCTGATCGACCCGGTCGCCGATGTGCTCGTCGGCCCCGAGGAGCGCCGCGTCGCCATCGAGGGACTCGACAAGATCTACGACACCTACTATCGCGAGGTCGACCGCGGCAAGCTCACCAACGCCGCGCTCGCCGGGGCGGTCGAGGAGCTCGACGACAGCTTCTCGGCGTACCTCTCGCCCACGCAGTACGGGCACTTCGAGCAGGCGCTCGACAACGCGTTCTCGGGCGTGGGGACGGCAGTGCTCGGCGTCGAGGACGGCCTGCGGATCGTCACCGTCTACCCCGACTCGCCGGCGCAGAAGGCCGGCCTGCGGGAGGGCGACATCGTCACCCACGCCAAGGGACGCAAGCTCGCCGGGCTTTCGGAGGGTGCCGCCACCGCCATCATCAAAGGCCCCGAGGGGACGCCCGTGACGCTGACCATCCGTCGCGGCGAGCGCACCCTCAAGCGGCGCATGACGAGAGCGCGCATCAGCGTCCCGGTCGTCGAGTCGCGGATCGCCAATGCGGGCGGCACGCGCGTCGGATACGTGGCGCTGTCGACCTTCGGTCCGCGCACCGCGCACGTGGAGGTCGCCGACGCGATCCGGCGCCTGAAGCGCCGCAAGGCCAAGGGCATCGTCCTCGACCTGCGCGGCAACGGCGGTGGCCTTGTCACGGAGGCGCAGCTCGTTGCGAGCATGTTCCTCGCCGATGGGACGATCGTCAAGACGAGCGGCCGGGCGGTCGAGTCGCAGACGCTCGAGGCCCTCGGCCAGCCGATCGCGGGGAAGATGCCCACGGTCGTCCTCGTCGATCGCAACACGGCTTCGGCGTCGGAGATCGTGGCGGGCGCGCTACAGGACCGCAAGCGCGCAAAGCTTGTCGGCGTGCGCACGTTCGGCAAGGGCGTCTTTCAGCAGATCATTCCGCTCGACAACGGCGGCGCGCTGGACATCACCGTGGGGCGGTACCTCCTGCCCAGCGGACGCAACCTCGGTGGGGCGGGGACGAAGCCCGGCGACGGGCTCAAGCCCGACGTCGTCGTTCGAAACGACGCCGACGCGAAGGGCGACGAGCAGCTCGAGCGGGCGCTCGACGTCCTGGCCGACGAGCTGTGAGCCGCCGCCACGGCGGCCCCGCGAAGCGCAAGCCGCCCTACGAGGACGCACGCGGCCTGGGCAAGCCCAAGCCGAAGGTCAAGCCCGAGGCGGCGGCGAAGCCGAGCGCCCGGCCGCCGGCGCGTGGAGCACAGCCTGCGAAGCGCAAGCCCAAGGGCGCGGCCAAGGGCGGCGGCGCGGCGACCGCGGAC
>DASYVZ010000630.1:0-7382 GCA_035936515.1 Solirubrobacteraceae bacterium
GGCCGAGCGCGCGGCGGAGCTGCGCGTGCGGGCCGCCGACGAGGAGGCCGACGAGGTGCGTATGGCGGCCGAGGCCGCCGCGCGCGAGGCGCACGACAAGGCCGCCAAGCAGGCCCGCGCGCTTATCTACGATGCCCGCGCCGCCACCCGCGAGGTGCTGCGCGACGGCGAGACGCTCAGCGGCCACCTGCGCGAGCTCTCGGATTCGCTGCGCGCGAACGCCGAGCGCCTGCTGCTCGACATCCGCGCGCTCCACGCCGAGATGACGGCCAGGCTGGACCGCGTCGACCCCGACGTGGGAGACTCTCGGCCCCGCCTCGATCACTCGGGGCCGCCCCCGCCGCCGGCCTCCGAACCCGACATTCCGGAGTTCATCCCCCGCCGCCCACGCTGACGGCGCGGACAGCCGGTGGGCCGGTTGTTAATATGGCGGCCGATTAGCCGCTTGGGGCTGTAGCTCAGCTGGGAGAGCGTTCGGCTGGCAGCCGAAAGGTCAGGGGTTCGAGCCCCCTCAGCTCCACTCTCGCGTCCGCGCCTTCGCAGGTCTCGGTTTCGAGGCTTGCGGGCGCGGCGCAGCGGGAACGTTCGCGCCATGGCCGACGAGCCGTTCGACGCGACGCCGTTCCTGCCCCAGCGCCGGACGCTCGACGCGCTGCGTGACGCCGCCGCCGGCTGTCGCGGCTGCGACCTGTGGGAGCCGGCAACGCAGACGGTGTTCGGCGAGGGGCCGAAGGATGCGACGTTCGTCTTCGTGGGCGAGGTGCCCGGCGATCGCGAGGACCGGGAAGGCCGGCCGTTCGTCGGCCCGGCGGGGCGTGAGCTCGACGGGGCGCTTGCGGCGGCCGGCATCGACCGCGCCGAGACGTACGTCACGAACGCCGTCAAGCACTTTCGCTTCGAGGAGCGCGGCAAGCGGCGCATCCACCAGAAGCCCGACGCCAAGCAGATCAAGGCCTGCCGCCCATGGCTGCTCGCCGAGCTCGACCTGCTGCGCCCCGAGGCACTCGTGATCCTGGGCGCCACCGCCGCGAAGTCGCTGCTGGGCAGCAGCTTCAAGCTCATGGCCGAGCACGGCCGGCCGCTGGACTCGGAGCTGGCCCCGGTCGTCGTCGCGACGATCCACCCCTCGTCGATCCTGCGCGGCCGCGACGGCGAGTCACGTCAGGCGCAGCGCGACATCCTCGTCGAGGACCTGCGCGTCGCCGCCCAGACGCTCGCAGAGCCCTAGGAGGCGGCGGGCTCCATCGCTCGTGCGGGCACCTCGCCCCAGAGCTGCTCGAGACGGTAGAAGTCACGCGCCTCAGGCGTGAAGATGTGCACGACGACGTCGAGGTAGTCCATGAGGATCCAGGCCGCCTCGGTCTGCCCCTCGACCCGGCGCGGCAGGAGCCCGTGCTCGTCCTTGAGCGCCTGATGGATGCCGTCGTGGATCGCCTTGACCTGGCGCGACGTGTTGCCCGAGCAGACGAGGAAGAAGTCCGTGTAGCTCACGACACCGCGGACGTCGAGCTCGACGACGTCGATCGCCTTCTTGTCGGCCGCCTGCGCGGCGATCGTCTCTGCGAGCCGGTCTGGGTTCATCGGTAGAGCCTTCCCCGAGCGATGTGCTCGCCAACGCGATCAGGTACGAGATAGCGGATCGGATCGCCCTGCGCGACCCGGCGCCGGATCTCCGACGAGGAGATGTCCAGGCGCGGCATGTCGAAGAACACCGGCTTCGCCGCCAGCCCGCCGAAGCGCTGTGTCAGCCGGGCAACGATCTCCTCTCGCCCGGCCCCGGATCGCTCCGCGACGGCCAGCCGCGCCAGGCCGAGCACCGCCTCCGGCTCGTGCCAGCTCGGGAGTCCAAGGGCGATGTCGCCCCCAACGATGAAGGTCAGGTCATCCTCCGGCGTGCGCGCATGAAGCTCTCTCAGCGTATCGACCGTGTACGACGGTCCCCCCCGCAGCACCTCGAGATCGCAGATCCCGAGTTGCTCGTCGCCGGCGATCGCCAGGCGACAGAGCTCGAGGCGCACCTCCGGGCCCGGGTCCTGCTCGGCCTCCTTGTGCGGCGGCGACGAGACCGGCGTCAGCAGCACCCGGTCCAGGGAGAGCTGTGCGGCGGCCTCCGATGCGCAGACCAGGTGGGCGAGGTGGGGCGGGTTGAACGAACCGCCGAGGATCCCGATCCGGCCCACGCGCGATGCGCCACGTCAAGGACGCACGTGGCCGTCTCCGGCGACCACGTACTTCAGCGTGCACAGCTCGCGCACGCCGATCGGCCCCCGCGCGTGCAGCTTCTGCGTCGAGTTGCCGATCTCCGCTCCCATGCCGAACTCGCCGCCGTCGGTGAAGCGCGTGGAGGCGTTGATGTAGACGCAGGCCGCGTCGACGCCGCGCTCGAAGGCGCGCGCAGCGCGCGTGTCGGTCGTCACGATGGCCTCGGAGTGCCCGGAGCCGTGGGCGTTGATGTGCTCGATCGCCTCCTCGACGGAGTCGACGACGCGGACGGCCAGCACGAGCGAGAGGAACTCCGTGTCCCAGTCCTCGTCGCAGGCGTCCTGCAGCGACGGCGCAAGCTCGCCGGCCAGCGCCCGCGTGCGGCCGTCGACGCGCAGTTGCACCCCGGCCGCGTGCAGTGCGGCCAGCGCCCGCGGCAGGAACAGCGGCGCCGCCCCGCCGTGCACGAGCAGCGTCTCGGCGGCGTTGCAGACGCTCGGCTTCTGGACCTTGGCGTTGAGGATGATGGCCTCGGCGGCGTCGAGGTCGGCGGAGGCGTCGACGAAGACGTGGCAGTTGCCCGACGCGGCGTAGATCACGGGCACCGTCGCGACGGCCTTCAGCGCCGCCTTGAGCCCCTCGCCGCCGCGCGGGAAGATCAGGTCGACGACGCCGTCCTGGGTCGCCAGCTCGGCGAGCTCCGCGCGGCCGCCGCCGGCCACGAGGCCGATCGCGCCCTCGGGCACCCCGGCCGAGGTCGCCGCCTCGGCGGCGATCTGCGCCAGTACGGCGTTGGAGTGCGTCGCCGACGACGAGCCGCGCAGCACCACCGCGTTGCCGGACTTCAGGCACAGCGCGGCGGCGTCGATCGTGACGTTCGGGCGCGCCTCGTAGACGACGGCGACGACGCCGAAGGGCACCCGCAGCATGCGCACGTCCAGCCCGTTGGGCAGTCGCTTGCCCTCGACGACCTCACCGACCGGGTCGGGCAGCGCGGCGATCGCGCGGGTGCCCGCGGCGATGGCGGAGATCCGCGCCGGATCGAGCGCCAGCCGGTCGAGCAGCGCCTCGCTCACCCCGCCGCCGCGGCCGGCCTGCATGTCGCGCGCGTTGGCCTCGACGATCTCCTCGGTGCGGCCGATCAGCGCGTCGGCGATCGCGTGCAGCGCGGCGTTCTTCGTGTCGGTGTCCAACGCCGCGAGCGTGCGAGCCGCGGCGCGCGCCTGCAGGCAGACGTCCGTGACGGTGCGGGTGGCGGTCGCCATCGGCGAAGGGTACGTCAGTCGTCTCAGCTCAGCACGAAGTAGTCGCGATGGATCGCCTCGTCGGTCGCGCGCGGCAGCACGCTGCGCACCGCCGCGGACTTCATCCCCTTGACCTGGCCGAGCTCGTCGGCGGCGTAGTTGCAGATCCCCTTGCCGATGACGATCGCGCCGTGCGCGACCTGGACGGCGTCACCCGCGTCGAAGGCGCCGCGCACCTCGGTGATCCCGACCGGCAGCAGCGACGTGCCGCCCTCGCGCAGCGCCCGCGCGGCGCCGGCGTCGACGACGACCGTGCCGCGCGCCGGCTTGGCGTAGCGCAGCCAGAGCTTGAACGACGAGTAGCGCACTTCGCCCGCGCTAAAGCGCGTCCCCTCCGGCTCGCCGTCGAGCGCGGCGCCCAGCGCGCCGGCACGCAGCCCGCTGCAGATGACGGTCTCGATGCCTCCCGCGGTCGCCATCTCGGCCGCGACGACCTTCGAGCGCATTCCGCCCGTCCCCAGCGGCGAGGTCGTGTGGCCGATCGTCAGGTCGCCGAGCGCGGCGAAGTCGGTCACCGAGGGAACGAGGCGCGCGTCGGGATCGGTGTGCGGGCTGGCGGTGAACAGCCCCTCGACGTCGGTCAGCAGGACGAGCAGGTCGGCGCCGACGAGCATGGCGACCTGCGCGGCGAGGAAGTCGTTGTCGCCGAAGGAGATCTCGTCGGTGGCCGTCGTGTCGTTCTCGTTGATGACCGGCAAGACGCGCCACTCGAGCAGCTTGCCCAGCGTCCCGCGTGCGTTGAGGTAGTGCGTGCGCGCGCTCATGTCGAAGAACGTCAGCAGCACCTGCGCCGACGTGATGCCGTGCTCGCGCAGCAGCTCGTCGTAGACGCGGTAGAGCTTGCCCTGCCCGACGGCGCTCGCCGCCTGCAGGTCCTCGATCGCCCGCGGACGGACTGCTCGCACCGGCAGCCGCATGACGCGCATGCCGCGCGCGATCGCGCCGCTTGTCACGAGCACGACGTCGTCACCAGCCGCGTGGCGCCTCGCGGCCTCCGCACAGATGCGGTCGATGACGGCGGCGCGCAGCTCGCCGTCGTCCTCGGCGACGATGCTCGAGCCGAGCTTGATGACGTAGCGGGCCATGCGCGCTTGAGCTTACGCGCGCATGGCCGCTGCGCCGCGCTGGCTACTTCAGCTGCGTCGGCAGCGTGTAGGCGCCGACCTTCGCTTCCGTGGTCTCCGTCGCCGGGGCCAGGTAGGCCGCGCTGTACTCCCCGCCGGGGCCGGGAATCGGGACCGCGCCGGTGAAGAACCCGCGCGGCGAGGTTGCGATCCCCTCGCTGATCTGCTGCCACGGCGCCTTCGGCGTGGGCCGCCACAGGAAGACGACGGTGTGGGGCGCGCCGTTGGGGAGGAAGCGTGCCTGCCCCCAGAAGTTGACGACGCCCGGGCTCGCGGAGAAGATGACGAGCGGGAACGCGTATGCGTACGCCGCCGGCTTGGCTCGGCCGCGCGTGGTGTACAGGCCCGACTGGTAGGTGAACCAGTATTCACGCGAGCCCTTCCTGTATTTCCTGCCGGTCACCGGGGAGCGCGTCAGCGGCGGCGCGTCGCGCAGCAGAAATTGCGTCGTCGCCGCCACGCGGGGCTCGTTGTAGGCGAGGAACTCGGCGAGCTGGTTGAACTGCGCCTGGCGCATGTAGGGGATGCCGTTGCGCGGGTCGGGCTGGCTCTCGTAGCCGAACTCGGTCAGGAAGATCGGCAGGTCGGGCGCCACCTTGCCGCCCGACTGCGCCGAGAGCGTGTCGAGCAGCGGGCCCAGCGTGCCGATGTTGGCGATCGTGATGTCGTCGGGATTCTTCGGCGCGATCGTCGGCGCGGCCTTCTTCGTGTAGGGGTGGTGGGCGAAGGCTGTGGCCTTCAGCTCCGGGTTGCGCAGGAATCCCTGGCAGCGCCGTCGGGCAGCGTCGTCACCGGTGTACGGCGTGCCGTCCGCCTTCAGGCAGACCATCTCGCGCAGGAACGGGACCGGACGCAGGCCATTGCGCGCGCCGCGCTGGTCAGACCCCAGCGGAGCGGTCTCCCCGAGCAGGATCGTGTCGCTGCCGTGGCCGGAGCGCTCGAGGCCCTGAACGCCGGCCTGGTGCAGCTCGCGGTACAGCATCGGCGCCACGGGCACGACCTGGCCGTTGACCTTCTCCCACTGCGGCGACAGCCAGCCGGCCTGGTTGGGCTCGTTCCACAGCGACCACATCGACACGCGCGGCAGCGCCTTGCGCAGCGCGTTCTCGTCGCGGTACGTGCCGGAGTAGCGCTTGCCGACGGCCTCGACGAAGCTGCGATAGCGCGTCGGGTAGGGCCTGTACGTGCCGGCGTTGGGGCGCTGGTTCTTCGGCGCGATCTTGTGCGCGTAGCTCGGGCCCGGCCCGGTGATCGTGAAGTACACGCGCATCCCGAGCTTGTCGGCCTCCTTGACGAGGTTGTCGTAGCGATCCCAGTTGCGGGTCGGGTACGTGCGCGGGTTCGCGGCCTTGAAGCGCTTGCGCTGCTTGAGGGCCTGAGCGCGGTTCCTCGATCCCTTGATGCGGTCGATCTCCTTCATCGACAGATCGGCGCCCTGGGCGACGTTGCGCCAGAGGACGGTCGCCCGCACGACCTCGACGCCCATCGAGCGCATCGTCACCAGCGAGCGGGTCTGCGTGACGTTGTTGCGGTACAGCAGCATGTCGTCGTCCATCATCATCGACAGCTGGTCAGGTGACGCCTGGGCCGCCGGCGCCCAGAGGCACGCGAACGCGACCGTCAGTGCGGAAAGTCTGCGAAGGCTCATCGGCGCGCAACCGTAACGGGTTGCGCCTCGTCGCGGCCACGCGACGTTCTGCCTCTGGCGTCTGTCATTTGCACACGACCTCCCCTGATTTCAGTTCCCGCACCTGAGCGACAACACCGGCGCGGGCGCGAAGGTTGCGCCGCCGGCGACCGCCGCTGCGTCAGCCGGGATGCAGCTCGAACATGATGCCGGCGATCTCGACGTCGTCGCCGGGCTCGAAGCCCTGGGCCTCGAGCGCGCTGATGATCCCCATCCGGCGCAGGCGACCCTCGACGTGGGCGAGCGCCTCGTCGTTGTCGAGGTCGTGACGCATGAGCAGCCGCTCGACGCCGTCGCCCTCGACGCGGAAGACGCCGTCGTCGACGCGCTCGACCCGGAAGCGGCGGTTCGCCGCGGGCCGGAAGACGCGGTGCTCGACGCTCGGCACGTGCTCCAGCGCGACGGCGTCCGCCTGATCGGGCCCGCTCAGCGGCACGCGGCGCAGGAGCTCGAGGGCGAGCTCCTCGGTGCCGGCGCCGGTCGCGGCGGAGGTCACGAGCACCGGCACCGCGTCGCCGAGGCGCTCGCGCCACCGCACCGCCGCCTGCTGCGCCGCCTCGGCGGGGACGAGATCGGCCTTCGAAAGGGCGAGCAGCCGCGGCAACGACGCCAGGCGCACATCGTGGGCGCGCAGCTCGGCCTCGATCGTCGCGTGGTTCTCGACGGGGTCGGAGCCGTCGAGCGGAGCGAGATCGAGGACGTGCACGAGCAGGCGCGTGCGCTCGACGTGGGCGAGGAAGTCGTGCCCGAGCCCGGCGCCGTCGCTGGCGCCCTCGATCAGCCCGGGAATGTCGGCGATGATGAGCTGGCGGTCGGGCCCGTCGAGCGTGCCCAGCACCGGCTCGAGCGTCGTGAACGGGTACGCGGCGACCTTCGGCGCCGCCCGCGTCATGCGTCCCAGCAGCGACGACTTCCCCGCGTTGGGCAGCCCGACGAGCCCGACGTCGGCGAGCAGCTTCAGGCGCAGGTCGATCCAGCCCTCCTCGCCCGGCAGGCCGCGCTCTCTCAGCCGCGGCGCCTGCATCGTCGAGCTGGCGAACCTCTTGTTGCCGCGACCGCCCGCGC
>DASYVZ010000631.1:0-4944 GCA_035936515.1 Solirubrobacteraceae bacterium
CGAGCTCGCTGTAGAGCAGCGGAAGCCGCCACGGCTGGATCCACGGATAGCGCCTGGTGAAGTTAAGCGCCGCTTCCTCGACTTCGGCGAGCCGGCCCTGCCCGTATCGCAGGGCAAACATCTGGGCGGCTTCGTACACCAGCGTCGCGATCTCCTGGCCACTTGCCTCCCGCCCGATGGCAAAGGCTTCCTCTGCCAGCCGCTCCGCCTCGTCAAAGCGCGCGTCGAGGATGGCTCGCATAGCGCGCAGGCAGGTTGTTCGCCAGCTGTACACGGGCTGACGCAGCGCGTCCGCGAGCGCGGCCATCGCCTCGAGCTCCCGGTCGACCGGTTCGATCTCGCAGCGCTCGAGCAGACAGCTCAGGCGGACGTGGTGGCCGTGGAAGCTCATCTCCCGGTCTCCGCCCTCGTTGGCCAGCTTCACCATCTCGCTGGCATTGGCCAGCCGCTCATCGAGCGTGTCGGGACCATAGACGGCCCAGTGGCGACTGTAGAGCGCGACGACGAGCGCGCCGCGATCGCCCAGGCGCCTGGCGATGTCAATCGCCTCGCGGCTGAGCGCGATACGGCGATCGAGCTCGTCCGAGTAATAGAGCTCGACGGCAAGCCGCCCCAGAAGCCGAACGCGCAGGGCGCTGTCGCTGTCGTCCAGCGCCCCCAGCGCCTCCTCGAGCAAGGCGATGATCGTCTCGTCGGCGCGCACGACGTGCAGGAACCCGCCGAGCCCTCCCGCATACCCGATCGCCGCATCCGTGAGCAACTCGGGCGCGCGCAGCCGGCGCGCGATCGCCGCCGCCTGCTGGAACGTCCGTCGCGCCACGCTGCTCTCCCCCGTCCGCCGCCACGCCTCGGCCAAGCACAGCAGCAGCTCGCACCGCCGACGATCATCAGAGACGCCCGCGAGTTGCATCGAGCCGAGCGCGCGCTCGTAATGGCCGCCGGCTTCCTCATAGGCCAGCACCTGCATCGCACGATCCCCCGCGCGGGCCGAGAGCTGGAGTGCCTTCGCCGCCCCGCCGACGGCTGCCGCCTCGAAGAAGTGGTGTGCGAGCTCGGCCACGTGGGCGTCGAGCTGCTCACCGTGAATGTGTTCAAGTGCTTCGCCCACCTCCCGATGAAGCTGGGCGCGCCGGGCCGCCGGTAACCCGTCATAGAGCGTTTCGCGCACGAGGGCGTGAATGAAGCTGTAGCGACCGAGCGCCCTGAACGCCTCATCGATGAGCTGCGCGTCAACTGCTTCATCCAGGGCTTCGAGCACCTCCTTGCCCGAGCAGCCCACGATCTGCGTCACGAGGCGCGCATCGAAGTCGCGGCCGATCACAGCTGCCACGTCGAGTACGTGGCGGGCTTGTCGAGAGACAGCGTCCAGGCGTTGGTCGATCGCGAGCCTCACCCCGTCTGGAATGCCAAGCGGCTCCTCCGGCGCTACGGCAGCATCAAGCCGTGCCTCGGCCCGAAGTAGACGGACGACTTCGTCGACGAAGAACGGGTTTCCATCCGTGGCCTGATGAACGGCACGCGCCAGAGACGGATGAGGCGCCCGGGCTCCGCTGCGTTGCAGCAGCATCAGCACATCCTCTTGGCCGAGCCCACGCAGCGGTACGCGTCGCGCGTCGCGCGCCAGCTCACCGAGCACTGCGCCGATCTCGCGGTCGTGCCTCGGCTCGGCGTCGCGGTAGCTGCCGATGACCAGCAGCCGCGACTCGCGCAGGTCACGCGCGAGGAAGCGCAGAAGCAGCAGGGAGGCCGTGTCGGCCGCGTGCAGGTCGTCAAGTACCAGCGTCAGCGGCGTGTCATGCGCGGCGCTCCGCAAGAACATGCTCATCGCATCGAACAGCGCGAAGCGCAGGTGCTCCGGCTCAAGACGCGGGATCGCGGGAAGCTCGGGAACGATCTCGCGTAGCTCCGGCGCGATCTGAGCAACGAAGGCGGCGCCGTCGCCAAGCTCTGCTCGCAGTGACTGCGGATCGCGCTGGCGAAGATAGGAACGGACCACCTGCACCCACGGCCAGTAGGCCGGCGCACCACCGCCCTGCCACGAACGCCCCCAGAGCACCAGCGCGCCTCCTGCCTGGGCCTCGGCAGAGAACTCATCGGCAAGACGCGTCTTGCCGATCCCGGGCTCGCCCACGAGGAGATACAGCGCACCCCGCCCGACGGCCGCGTTCGCCAGGCCCGCCCTCAACTCAGCGAGCTCCTGATGCCTTCCGACGAACGCTCCGCCAGGCGCCCAGCCCACCTCGTGCGGCAGCGCGCTCACGGCCTTGCGCAGACGCCGACGACTGTGGCAGCGGCATCGGCGAAACCGCGGACGCCCGCCCGACCGCCGCCCACATCAACGACGACCACGCCGCAGTCGACGCCTGAGATCCCTACAACCGCCATGAGCGTCACGTCTTCATCACGTTCCCGGAACGGGCCTGACAGCTGATTTCGGCGCCTCGCAGTCCAACCGGTGCGAGAGCCGCTCGCCACCCTCGCACCCCCGCCATACGCCGTCAACCCCGACCGCCTACGCGCGCGAAAGCTCGCCACGCTGCTGCGCCGTTGCCAGCATCTCGCACGCCGACGGGTGCGCGATCTGGAACTGCCGCGCTTCTGAGGCGACCTGCCTGCGGAAGCGTCACCGGGCTCTAGCCGACGCTGCTCCCGCTAGAGGTTCGCTTGCGGCTCACTAGACGGGCGTCCCGCTGAGCGGGGGGTAGCTGGAACAGCCCCAGGGCCCGCACCGTTATACGCGATTACGGAGCTATAGCCGCGCGCCGTCCGGTAGAGGTTCGCCTGTTGAGACACGCTGGCGGGAGGGCGGCGCAGCAGGGTCGATGTGTCCAGACTGCCCGCCGAGGCGTGGCTCGAGGTTGTAGGGGAGACGCGCAGACCGACGACCGGGGGGAGATTGTCTTTGTCTGCTTGCCGTCTGGCGCTGCGCTGCGCGAAGCTACCGCCGTGCGCCGACGCAAGCGTGTTATGTGGCACACCACGGCTTCCGACGACCGCGGTCGCTGCAACTGATGGCGAGCTTCGCGAACGGCAAGGTTGAGGCGTTCGTCGGTCCGCGTGAGTTCGGTGCCGCCGACGACCTCGAGCAGGTGATCGTGTCCTTCATCGAGGGCGCAAGAGCGTCGCTCGATGTCGCGGTGCAGGAGCTTGACTCTGAGGCGATCGCGCAAGCGCTGATCGATGCGCGTTGGCGAGGCGTCAGCGTTCGTGCGTTCCTGGAGCAGGACTACCTGCTGAGCGCCAAGCTGCCCAACGCCAAGCCCAAAGCCAACGAGTCCGAGGCCGACGCTCGTCGCCGCGCGCAGTGGGAGGAGCTGCGCCGGCCGCCGCAGCCCAAGACAAACCGCGACATCGTCGCTGCGCTGCTGCGTTCGAACATCGACGTCAAGTCCGACTACAACCCGGCGATCTTCCACCAGAAGTTCGTCATCCGCGACTATCGCGGCCGCGCGACGAGCACGAGCGCGCTGCTGACGGGCTCAGCGAACTGGACTGACACCGACTGCCACAAGAACCTCAACCACGCGATCGTCTTCCATAGCGCCAAGATCTGCGCCGAGTACCAGCGCGAGTTCGACGAGATCCGCGACGGTGCCTTCGGGCGCCGCCAGCACGGCGACATCCCGGCCGCGACGAACATCGGTGGCATCCCCGTCAAGATCCTGTTCGCGCCCGACCACACACCAGAGCTCGAGCTCGTCAAGCAGATGCTGCGCGCCAAGCAGCGCCTCGACTTCGCGATCTTCACGTTCGCGGGCTCATCGGCGATCGACGATGCGATGGTCGTCCTGCGGCGGGCAGGCGTCACGCTTCGCGGTGCGCTCGATCCATCCCAAGGGCGTCAATCGTGGGCGGCGACACCGTGGCTGCACGACTCCGGCATCGAGGTCAGCTTCCCCAAGAAGGAGGCGGGGTTCGGCAAGCTGCACCACAAGCTGATGGTCATCGACGACGCCGTCGTCGTCGCAGGATCAATGAACTACACCGCACCGGCCAACGAGTACAACGACGAGAACATCTTCGTGCTCGGCAGCCCGTTCGCAGACCTGCCGCGCAAAGAGGGCGGACCGGTCGACCAGGCCGCATGCGCAGACGTCTGCGCCTTCTTCCGTGGCGAGATCGAGCGGATCATCACTGCCGGCGAGCGATTCGCGCCCGCATAGAACCGCTCAGGCAGACCCAGATCAAGAAGTTACCCCTCCCGGCCCCGACCCTCCCTGCGTCCGGTCTCGATACCCGTTCCTCGGAGGGACGCGCTGCCGGCGCCGGGGAGAGCCGTCACGGCCGTCTTGCGTCCCGCTGCAGGAGACCCGTCGGGACTCAAGGGCGGCTGTGGTGCTAGGAGAAGGCGTCGGCGCACTGCACGCACTCGGACCTGCTGAAGCGACGGACGCTCGTACGCATACCGCGAAGTCGATGAGGCGTCGGCCGGGGGCCTGGAGTCCGAACAGGATTCGCTGCGCTTGGCCACGAGGGGTAACCGGAAGGTCGACGCCCGCCATGGTCTGAATTACGCGAGGGTCGTGTCGCCCGGTCCGCGGCTGCTGCTCTGAGGCTTGCTGTTTGGCTTCGTCGTGTCGGTGACGTCCGACGCGGAGGAGATGGTCCCGACCGGGCGGCGAGCTGGCTCTCTTTGAGGCTGTCGGCCGGAGTGGCTGACTTCCTTTTGTTGTGTCGCTCGTCGCCGGTCGGGGATGTCTGGCGTGACCTGATAGAAGCGTGGCAGCGCCTCGAGCAAGCCGTGTCCACCAGACGTCCCTTTTGGAGGATCAAGAGGAGGACGAGGTCAATGATTGTGCTTGGCGCGGACACTCACAAGCGGTCGCACACGATCGCCGCGGTTTGTGCGGCGACCGGCGACCGGCGAGTTGCTTGGCGATCAGACGGTCGAGGTCGGCCGGCGCGGGTTCGGCACGCTTTTGCAGTGGGCGCGCGGCCTGGAAG
>DASYVZ010000632.1:0-3876 GCA_035936515.1 Solirubrobacteraceae bacterium
CCCAGATCGCGCACGCCCAGCTCGTCGGCGCCGAGATGGTGCGCAAGCTCATGGCGAACCGTCCGCGTGACCTCCTCGCGCAGCATCTCGGGGTCGTGGCCGAAGTCGCGCCGCAGCGTGTCGCGGTAGATGACGATCCGGTCGGGAACGTCGTCGCGCGCGACGCCGTCGCCGTGATAGAGCCCGTAGGCACCGGCCTTGCGGCCGCCGTTGGAGATGACAACCGCGACGTTGCGCTCCAGCGCGCGCTGCAGGAGGTCGGGCAGCTCGTCCATGGCCTCGCGCACGAGCTCGGCGAAGTCCTCGTCGTCATAGGGGTCGAGGTCGAGGAAGTGCATCTCGTCGGGCTCGTGCGAGACGCCCTCGCGCGCGAGTCGCTCGCTCTCGACCACGATGCGCTCGAACTCGGCTTCGGACTCCGGCTCGCTCCAGCCCGCCAGCCGCAAACCCAGCGACATCATCACCGCGCCGACCACGAGGATCGCGAGCACGACGAGGACGGCCCCTTGCATGAGGCGCACCGGCGTCGACACGCTGAAGCCGCCCAGCAGGCCGACCGCACCGAGCCCGACCGCCAGTGCCACGACCGCGGCCAGCAGGATCCGTCGCGGCGTCGCCTGGCGGCCCTCCGGCACCCGTTACACCCTCACCGCATCGAGCGGGCGATCACGACCCGCTGGATCTCGTTGGTGCCCTCGTAGATCTGCGTGATCTTCGCATCGCGCATCATCCGCTCGACGGGATACTCGTTGACGTAGCCGTAGCCGCCGAGCACCTGGATCGCCTCGACCGTCACCGCCATCGCCGTATCGGACGCGAACAGCTTGGCCATCGACGAGTACTTGCCGAGGTCGGGCTCGTCGCGGTCGGCCTTGGCGCACGCCTTGTAGAGCAACTCGCGAGCGGCGGCGGTCCGCGTTTCCATGTCGGCGAGCTTGAACTGGATGCCCTGTAGCTGGTTGATGGGCCGGCCGAACGCGATCCGCTCGCGCGCGTACGCCGCCGCGTAATCGGTTGCGCCCTGCGCGATCCCGACCGCTTGGGCGGCCGCGCCGAGCCGCGTCCGCTCGAGCGTCGCCAGCGCGATCGACAGCCCCTTGCCCTCGGGGCCGACCAGGTTGGCGGCCGGCACGCGCACGTCGGTGAACGACGGCGAGCCCGTGGGCGAACCCTTGATGCCGAGCTTGTGCTCGAGCGCACCGGGGTCCAAGCCCGCACGATCGGCCTCGACGATGAAGGCCGAGCTGCGGTTGCTCTCCCGGTCGGTCTTGGCGAACACGATGTAGAAGTCGGCGACGCCGGCGTTCGTGATCCAGTTCTTCTGGCCGTTGATGACCCACTCGTCGCCGTCGCGCACAGCCGACGTGCGCAGCGCGGCGGGATCCGACCCCGCCTCGGGCTCGGAGAGCGCGAACGCCGGCGACCACTCGCCGCTGGCGCAGCGCGGCAGGAAGCGCTCCTTCTGCTCGTCGGTCCCGAAGAGCTGGATGGGCAGCGTCCCGAGCTCCTGCACCATGAGGATCAGCGCCGACGAGGCGCAGGCGGCGGCGATCTGCTCGACGGCCATCTGCAGCATGAGCGTCCCGGTGCCGGTCCCGCCGTACTGCTCCTCGAACGGCAGCCCGAGCACGTCGTGCTGGGCGAGCAGCTCGCGGACGTCGCGCGGATACTGCCCGGTCCGGTCGATCTCGGCGGCTCGCGGCGCGATCTTCTCCTGCGCGAGCTGGCGAATCATGTCGCGCAGGTCCGCCAGTTCCGGCGGGATCGCGTAGGCGTCCGTCGTTGCCGTCGTCACCCGATTGATGGTACAAGCGGACGGGCGGGGCTTACGAAGCTCGGCGGGAGGGCATGACGTGTCGTATGGGCATAGGCACATCGATATTTCTCATCGCGCTCGGAGCGATCCTGAAGTTCGCCGTCACCGCCACCGTCTCGGGCATCGAGCTCTCCACGGTAGGCGTGATCCTGATGATCGTCGGAGCCATCGGGCTGGCCGTTTCGCTGATGCTCCTCGCGCGCGCCGACCGCGGTGTCGTCACGCGCGACCGGGTGGTCGAGCGCGACCCGTACGTCTAGAGCGGGCGAGTTCGCTTCGCAGACGATCGCGCACGTGGATCGCTGAGAACGGCGCGCGCCAAGCCGGGCGGCCTACGAGCGCGAGGTGAATCGTTTAGCATCGGTTTACTTCGATGGAAGGACGCACATGTCGTCGCTCGGTACACCGGATTTCGAGCTGTACCTCCCGCCGCGGAAAGCCTGCAACGGCCTGGACCAGGACGAGGAATGGTGTGAGATTGAGCACGACGGCGAGCGGCGGCGCATTCTGCTGCACGACTACGCGACGATCTACGAGGTGCCCGGCCTGTACGAGCACATCTACGACGAGAAGCTGAACTGCACCTCGCCGAACGTCGTTTGCGACCTCTTGGCGGCTGAGCTCGACTCGTCCGGCATCGACCCGGCAACGCTCACCGCGCTGGACTTCGGCGCCGGCAACGGCATGGTCGGCGAGCTGCTCAGGCGCCTCGGGATCAACGAGCTCGTCGGGATCGACCTGCTCCCAGAGGCCCGCGAAGCCGCGTACCGCGACCGCCCCGGCCTCTACGGCAGCTATCACGTGCTCGATCTCACCGAGCTGCGCCGCCGTGACCGCGCGCGCCTCGACCAGCACGACTTCGACATCATGACCTGTGTCGCGGCCCTCGGCTTCGGCGACGTCCCGCCGGCCGCCTTCGCGGAGGCCTTCAACCTCGTCAGCTCGCCCGGCTGGATCGCCTTCAACATCCGCGAGCGCTTCCTCGAGGACAGCGATCCGTGCGGCTTCGGCGCGTTCATCGGCCGGATGTTCGAGGAGGGGGTGATCGCGGAGCGCACGCGCGTGAGCTACACGCATCGCGTCTCGGTCGCGGGGAAGCCGCTGCCCTATTACGCCATCGTCGCGACGAAGTGCCGCGACGTCCCGCTGGAGTGGACGGAGGACTAGGCAGCTCGAGCCGGCGCCTGTGCGCCGCAGCAGCGCCTACTGAGCCGGCAGGACCTCCGTCGGCAGGCCGCCGCTCGCGCCCGAGGCGATGAGCGCTCCGGCAAACGCACGGAGCAGCATGCCGTGCAGCTCCTCGCGGCTCAGGTCGTCGTGGGCGATCCAGTCGAGGATGGCGGCGTCGAGAAACCCGAGCCACCCGTGCACGGCGGCCCGGGTGGCGGGCCTCGTGCCGTCGGGACCGAGGCCGGAGAGGATCCGTGCAGCGGTCGTCGACCGCACCTCGGTCATGATCTCCCGCACCTCGCCCGAACCGCTCTCGAGCAGAGTCGCGTAGGCCGCCGGCCGTTCCTGCACCCATTGCAGGAACGCGTCGAGCGTCATCGCGAGCTGCTCTGCCGGGGGGCGCGACGGATCGGGCTCCGTGCGCGCCCGCAGCTCCTCCGCGCCCTCTTCGAGCGCGGCTTCGAACAGCCGGCGCTTGCTCGGGAAGTAGTGGTACAGCAGCGCCTTGGAGATCTGCGCCTCGCGCGCGAGCTGCGACATCGACAGTCCTTCGTAGCCGTGCTGGGCGAAGAGCTCGGTCGCCCGCGCGAGCAGCAGTTCGCGGCGCTCGTCGCGCTGCAGGCGGCGGTACGCGCGCTCGGGCATCGACTGAGTGTAGCGGCTCTTGACCGCCGGTTGACAAGCGTGTACCGTTCGCTGCTGACCGGTGGTTGACAAAGGTGGTGACGAGATGGGCAGCATCAGCGAGGAGCGCGTGCTGACACTCGAACGGCGAACCGCCGATCTCCAAATGCGCCTTGCGGCGATCGAGGCGCAGCTCGCGCCGGCGGCGGGAGCGGCTTCGGCGGCGACCGCGGCGGAGGCGCCCCGGCGGCTCCCCGAATCCGCGC
>DASYVZ010000633.1:0-7622 GCA_035936515.1 Solirubrobacteraceae bacterium
CATCTACATGGAGCACAAGAACCTCTACCGGCGCGTGAAGGGCGAGGTGGCCGACGGCTCCTACGAGACGCCGTTCAGCGCCCGCGTCGCGCGTGAGGGCACCGACCTCGTCGTCATCACGTACGGCCAGATGGTGCACACGGCGCTCGAGGCGACCGACGATCTCGACGACGCGTCGATCATGGTGCTCGACCTGCGCTCGCTCGTCCCGCTCGACGAGCAGGCGATCCTCGCCGCGGTCCGCGAATGCTCGAAGGTCGTCATCGTCGACGAGGCCAACCAGACGTGTGCCGCGGGCGCCCAGGTCGCCGCGCTGATCGCCGAGTACGGCTTCGAGGACCTCGACGGCCCGGTCGTGCGCGTCGCCACGCCCGACGTGCCGATCCCGTTCTCGCCGCCGCTGGAGGCCGCCGTCCTGCCCTCCGCCGATCGCATCAGGGAGGCCTGTCGTCAGCTCCTCGAGTACTGATCCGGCGACCGTCGTGGACGTCACGATGCCGCAGATGGGCGTCTCCGTCGCGGAGGGCACCGTCGTCGAGTGGCGCAAGCAGCCCGGCGACTGGGTGCAGGCCGACGAGACGATCTGCGAGATCTCGACCGACAAGATCGACACCGAGGTCCCGGCGCCTGCCTCCGGGCGCCTCCTCGAGGTGCTCGTGGCGGTCGGGACGACCGTCGACGTGGGGGTGACGCTCGCGCGAATCGCCACCGACGCCCGCCCCGGCGAGCCGCACAGCGCAGAGGACGATGGTCCGGCGGCGCCGGCGACGGGCGCCGGCGTCGGGCAGGTCGCCGCGTCGGATGCATCGAGTCGTCCGCCGCGCGCGCCGGGCTCCGCGGCCCGGCGCTACAGCCCCGTCGTGCAGCGGATCGCCGACGAGCACGGCGTCGACCTCGACGAGGTGCAGGGCAGCGGCCGCGACGGCCGGGTGCAGAAGAAGGACGTCATGGCCGTCGTCGCCGCGCGCGCCGGCGCCGCCGAGGCGCCGGTCGACGGCGTTGCCACCTCCGAGCCGTCGGAGCCGACGCTGCACATCGAGAGCCCCTACCGTCCCGGCGCCGGCGCCTCGGCGAGCGGGCCGTACACGCCGCCCGAGGGACGCCCGCTGTCGCGCATGCGCCGGGCGATCGGCGTGCACATGAAGCGCTCTCAGGAGATCGCCGCGACATGCACGACCTGGATCGAGGTCGACGTCTCGCGGATCGAGATCGCGCGCAAGAAGCTCGCGATCACGGCGCTGCCGCTGATCGCCCGCTGCACGATCGGCGCGCTCGCCGAGTTTCCGCTGCTCAACGCGTGGCTTGAGGACGACGTGCACACCGTCCACGAGCAGGTCAACCTCGGCATCGCCGTCGCGCTCGGCGAGGACGGCCTCATCGTGCCGGTCGTGCACGGCGCGCAGGACCTCTCGCCGGAGGGGCTCTCGCGGCGCATCCGCGACGTCGCCCGCCGCGCCCGCTCGCGCCAGCTCAGCGCCGACGACGTCCACGGCGCGACGTTCACGATCACCAACCCCGGCCAGTTCGGCTCGATGATGGCGACGCCCGTCATCGCGCAGCCGCAGGTCGCGATCCTCGACGTCGAGGCGATCGTCAAGCGCCCGGTCGTCGTGACCGACCAGTTCGGCGACGACGCGATCGCGATCCGCCCGATGGTGATCCTCGGCCTCTCGTGGGATCACCGCGCGCTCGACGGCGCGCTCGCCGCCCGCTTCCTGGCCAGCGTGAAGAAGCGCGTGGAGAGCTACGAGCTCTGAGCGACGGCTACGGGACCTGCCGGGCGGCGAGGAAGGCCGGCCGCCGCGGGATCGTCATGAACGGCTCGACGGCAGCCGGCGGCCATAGCTCAATGTCGACCACCGCTCCGAAGAGGTGCCCGCACATCGTGTGGCCGTCGGCGTCGGCCGCCGGCGCGCCCGGCGCCGAGGAGACGGCCGCGTCGGCGGCGATCCCCGCCACCGGCTTTGCGCACTGCGGGCACGCGTAAATCGCGAGGCCGTCGCGCTCGGTCATCGTGCATGCGTCGAGATCCAGCTGCGCGCCGCAGGGACAAGTCAGGCGGAACTGGTAGTCGCCGACCCGAAACCAGAAGCCGGCCTCGCGGAAGGCCTCGCTGATCTTCACGCGGCAAGCGTACGCCGATCGCGCCCGCCACCGCCGCCTCACAGGTTGGCGTACTGCTCGAAGAAGTAGCGCGTCGCGGGGATGAGCAGGATGTCCTGCTCGGCGTCCTCCGGCCGCAGCGCGACGTCGACGCGCGCGCCGATGATGTAGCCGCGCAGGTGGTGGCCCCCCTTCTCCTGCCAGCGCGTCAGCGCCTGCGGCGCCGTCATCGCGAGGTCCGGGTCGTCGGTCAGGATCCCGACGACGCTGCGCGTGCACCGCTTGCAGTCGTAGAGCGTGACGACGCCCTCCTCGTCGACTGTCATCTCGTCGAGGCGCTGCTCGGTGCCGCAGGTGCAGGTCAGCAGGAAGTCGTGGTCGGTCGTTTCCGGACGACCGGCGTCGCGAAACGGGTCCGCGTACCTCATGCGCCACAGCCTAGTGTCGCTGGACAGCAGGCAGCTGCGAAGGGCGCGCCGGGAGGAGAGATCGGCGCGCCCTCCGCGAGAGCTGCGTGCGACTCGAGCGACCACCCGACCGGCGGCGGGAGGAGAGAGACGGCCGGCCGAGCGATGCGCGAGGGGATGCCTCGACCATGGTGCACCAGTCCCATCCAGAAGTCCAATACCAGTCTTCGTCCCTACTTATAAGCTACGTGCATGGAACTGCGCCAGCTGCGCTACCTCGTGGCCCTCGCCGACGAACGCCACTTCACGCGCGCGGCCGCCCGCGAGCACATCGCCCAGCCCGGGCTCTCGCAGCAGATCAGGCGCTTGGAGGCCGAGGTCGGGCTGGCGCTCGTCGAGCGCACGACGCGCAAGGTGGCCCTGACCGGCGCCGGCGAGCTGCTCGTCGCCCGCGCCCGCCACATCCTCTCCGAGCTCGACGCCGCGCAGGCCGAGCTGCAGACGCTCGCCGGCGTCCAGGGCGGGCGCCTGTCGGTCGGCGCGCTGCACACGATGGGGCCGGTCGACCTGTCGCTGCTGCTGGCGTCCTTTCACCGCAACCACCCCGCGGTCGAGCTGACGGTGCGCGAGCAGTCCAGCGAGGAGCTCGCCGAGATGCTGCGCGACGACGTCATCGACCTCGCGTTCCTCTCGGTGACGGGGCGCATCCAGCGCCGCGGACTGGAGCTGCACCCGCTCGTCAGCGAGGAGCTCGTCGCCGTCGTCCCGACCCAGCATCCGCTCGCGGGCCGCGACGTCGTGCGCCTGGCGGAGCTCGGCGGCGAGCCCTTCATCGCGTTTCGCACCGGCTCGCGCCTGCGCGAGCTGCTGGATTCCGGCGCCGCCGGCGCCGGCTTCGAGCCGCGCATCGCGCTGGAATCCAACGAGAGCCGGCGCATTCGCAGCCTCGTCTCGGGCGGCCTCGGTGTCGCGATCCTGCCGCGCTCGGACGCCGGCGGCCCCGGCGCCCCTGTCTCGATGGCGCGGCTCGTCGAGCCCGCGATGCGCCGCGACGTCTCGCTGGCCTCGCGCGCGGGCCGGCGCCACTCGCCCGCGGCGACCGCGTTTCTCGCCCTCACGCGGCGCGTCTACGACGAACGCGAGTCGCCTGCGATCATCGAGCGATGACCGACGAGCTCTGGGTCTGCCATCTGCCCGAGACGGAGTACCGCGAGGCCTTGGACCTCCAGGAGCGCGTCCGCGCGGCGCGCCAGGACGAGCGCATCCCCGACACCCTGTTGCTGCTCGAGCACCCGCCGGTCTACACCCGCGGGCGACGCTCGGATCCCACCGAGCTGGCGATGGGTGAGGCGTGGTATCGCGAGCAGGGCATCGACATCGTCGACACGAACCGCGGCGGGCGGGTGACCTATCACGGGCCCGGTCAGCTCGTCGGCTATCCCATCATGCGCATTGCGGACGTGATCGCCTACCTGCGCACCATGGAGCGCGCGATCGTCGCGGCGCTCGCCGGCGTGGGCATCGCCGCCCGGGCGCGGCCCGACGAGGGGCCCGACTTCACGGGGGTCTGGGCGGCAGAGCGCAAGATCGCCTCGATCGGCGTGCACGTCTCGCGGGGGGTCACGACGCACGGCTTCGCGATCAACGTCGACAACGACCTTGCGCCGTTTGGCTGGGTCGTGGCGTGCGGGCTGACGGGCGTGCAGATGACGTCGGTGCTTCAGGAGACGGGCGGCGGCGGCGGCGCGCCGTTGCTAGCGACCGTGCGCGACGAGATGGCGGGGCGGTTCGCGCAGGCGTTCGAGCGCCGCCCGGTCGTGGTCGACCTCGACCGCGTCACGATCGCCGCTGCTGCCGCGCCGGCCGCGTGAGCCGCCTGCTCGCAGCCGCCCGCGTCCGAGCGGTGACCGCTCGGCGCCGCGGCAGCACGGTGCGGTGCCCGCTGTGCGAGCACGGCTTCGACCGCTTCAAGGACGAGTGGAATCGCCCGAACGCGCTGTGCTGGCGCTGCGGTTCGCACGAGCGCCACCGCGCGCAATGGCTGCTGCTCGACCAGCACCGCCCCGAGCTGCTCGAGAACGCGCGCGCCCTCCTGCACTTCTCGCCCGAGTGGTGCCTGCGCGACCGGCTGGGGTCGCTCTCGCACCTGCGCTACGTGACGACCGACCTGGACCCGGCGCAGGACGTCGAGCTGCGCCTCGACGTCACTGCGACGGGGCTGCCCGACGGTGCCTTCGACGCCGTGGTCTGCTCACACGTGCTCGAGCACGTGTCCGACGACGCGGCCGCGATCGGCGAGCTGCGCCGGGTGACGGCGCCCGGCGGCTGGTGTCTCGTGATGGTCCCGCTCGCGCTCGACCGCGCCACGACGTACGAGGACGCCTCGATCACGGCGCCCGAGGATCGTCGCCGCGAGTTCCTGCAGCACGACCATGTCCGCCTCTACGCGCCGGACATCGCCGAGCGCCTCCGCGCGGCGCGCTTCGCCGTCGAGGTCGTCGACATGGCCGCCGAGCTAGGCCCCGGTGGCGCCGCGCGCCACGGGCTGCTCGCATCGGACCTGATCTTCCTGTGCCGCCCCGCCTGACCGCTACCCTCGAAGGAGCCCCCATGGCCCTCGACGAACGCAGGCTCTCCACGCGCTCCCGCGCCAACCCCGGCGGGATGGACGTCCTCAGCGTCCTCGGGCCCGACGTGCGGCCGATGCGCGAGCGCAAGCCGCCCTGGTTCAAGGTCCAGGCGCCCGGCGGCGAGCGCTACCGCGAGCTGACGCAGCTCATCGCCGACGAGAACCTGCACACCGTCTGCCAGGAGGCGGCCTGCCCGAACGTCGGCGAGTGCTGGGAGCGCGGCACCGCGACGTTCATGATCCTCGGCGACACGTGCACGCGCCGCTGCGGCTTCTGCAACGTGCGCACCGGCAAGCCGACGTGGAACGACCCGCTCGAGCCGGCGCGCGTCGCGCGGTCGATCGCGAAGATGGGCCTGCGCCACGCCGTGATCACCTCCGTCGACCGCGACGACCTGCCCGACTACGGCGCGAGCGCGTTCGTCGGCGTCATCCGCCAGACCCGTCGCCAGGCGCCGCGCTGCAAGGTCGAGGTTCTGACGCCCGACTTCCGCGGCCAGGAGATGCCGCTGGCGAAGGTCGTCGCCGAGCGGCCCGACGTCTTCAACCACAACGTCGAGGTGGTGCCGCGGCTGTATCCGGTCGCCCGGCGTGGCTCGCGCTTCGAGCGCTCCTGCCGCGTGCTGCGCAACGCCAAGGAGATGGGCGGCGACGAGGTCACGACGAAGTCGGGCCTGATGGTCGGCCTCGGCGAGACGCACGACGAGATGGTGCAGACGTTCGCCATCCTGCGTGAGCACCGCGTGCAGGTTCTCACCGTCGGGCAGTACCTGCGCCCGACCGCGCGCCACCTGCCGGTCGTGCGCTACTGGCACCCCGACGAGTTCAAGGCGCTCGAGGATGCCGCCTACGCGCTCGGCTTCGACCATATCGCCGCCGGGCCGCTCGTGCGCTCCAGCTACCACGCCGACCAGCACGTGCCGCAGGAGGAGCCCGGCAGCGGGCCGCTCGCCGTCCTGTCCTGATCGCGCGCCGGTAGCTCGCGTGGCCAGCGAGAGGCGACGCGCCCGACCCGCGGACGCGCCGGGTAGGGTGACGGCGCCCGCTCGTGTTCCCGCTCAAGGACAACATCCCGACCGATCGGACGGCGTTCGTCACGATCGCGTTGATCGCGATCAACGTCATCGTCTACTTCGTCCTGCAGACCAAGGGCGCCATCTTCGAGGGGCCGAGTGACAGCGGCGTCGTCGACTACGGTGCGATCCCCTACGAGATCACGAATCCCGGTCAGCAATGCGAGCTCTCCGGCGGGCAGGTCGTCTGCGAGGGCCAACCCGGCGTCGAGGGCAGCGCAGACCCCCAGCCGCCCACGATCCTGACGATCTTCACCTCGATGTTCATGCACGGCGGCATCCTGCACCTCGGCGGCAACATGCTCTTTCTCTGGATCTTCGGCAACAACGTCGAAGACAGCATGGGCCGGGCGAAGTTCCTCGCCTTCTACCTGCTCGGCGGTGTCGCGGCACTCTTCGGCCAGATCCTCATCGACCCCAACGCGGCGGTGGCGACGATCGGCGCCTCGGGGGCGGTCGCGGCCGTGCTCGGCGGCTACATCCTGCTCTATCCGCGTGCGCGCGTCATCACGCTGATCTTCATCGTCTTCTTCTTCACGATCATCGAGCTGCCGGCGATGCTGATCCTCGGCTTCTGGTTTCTGCAGCAGGTCGCCTTCGGCTACTTCGACCTCGCCAGCCCGGCGGGCGAGGGCGGCGGCGTCGCCTACTTCGCGCACATCGGCGGCTTCCTCTTCGGCCTGGCCGCGATCAAGCTGTTCGCCAGCCGGCAGAAGGACTACTCGCCGCCGCCGAAGTATCCGGTGTACTAGCTCCGCGCCCGGCCGCCCGCGCGCCGCGCGCGGCGGCAGCGAAGCGATGCGCTACGTTGCCGAACGTGACCGTCTCACCGGATCGCAAGCCCGTCGTCGTCGCCGATCTCGACGAGGCCTTCGCCGCCGTTCGGCGCACCGGGCTGCGCCTGACCGCCGCCCGACGACTCGTGCTCGAGGCGCTGCTGGCCGCGCGCGAGCCGATCTCCGCGGACGACATCGCCGACGGCCTCGGCGGCCGGATGACGCGGTCGGACATCGCCTCGGTCTACCGCAACCTCGAGACGCTCGGCGAGCTCGGGCTCGTGCGCCACTTCCACGCCGGCCATGGACCCGGGCGCTACGTGCTCGCCGGCTTCGGCGATCGCGAGTACCTCGCGTGCGAGTCCTGCGGCGCGCTGCAGTCCGTCGAGCCGGCGGCGCTCGACGGCGTGCGCGATGCGGTCCGCGAGCTGTCGGGGTTCGAGGCGAGCTTCTCGCACTTTCCGATCGTCGGGCTCTGCGCCTCGTGCGCGAAGAAGCGCGCCCTGCGAGCGCGCGCCGGCTGACGGTCCGCGCCGCCTAGGCTGAACAGACTCCGAGTGGTGCCGACAGGTGCGGCTCATCGGGGCTCCATCTTGCGGGCACCGTAGACGAGGTCGGCGGGGCAGCGTCCGGC
>DASYVZ010000634.1:0-8390 GCA_035936515.1 Solirubrobacteraceae bacterium
GGCAACACGAACAGGCCGACGTTCCGCAGTGGCCAGACCGGTTGCTCGTCGGGGAACTGAGCAGCGAGGCGTACGACCTGGATCGCGACGGCCGCAGCGACGGCGAAGACGAGCGCCTCGAGCCACCCGCTGGGCGGGCGCGCCGGCTCGTCTTCGTCACTGAGGACGAGCTGCTTCCACAGCCGGCCGCTGTGCTCGCGTGCGAACTCCCGCGACAGGGTGTCGAGGTCGCCCAGCCGCTTCACGGCAACGAGGAACGCCTCGTCACCCGCGAGACCGACCGTGTCCAGCTCGGCGATCTCGTCACGAAGATGAGCCTCCAGCTCATCAACGTCGCGGCCGTTGACGGCCGGGGCCTTCGCGGCGTAGGCCCGCCACTCGGCGATCTGTGCCTCCACACCATCCATCGTCACGCCTCCCCGAGGGCCATCGGCAGCCGCCCGGAGCCTCGCCAGGCGTCGCCCAGCGCACGGGTCACGGTCGCCCACTGGCGTTGCTGCTCCGCGAGCGCTGCTCGCCCGTCGTCGGTGATCACGTAGTACCTGCGACGACGGCCTTCGGGCGGCGTCCGCCAGTCCGTTGTCACGTAGCCGAGCCGGCGGAGGCGATGCAGCAGCGGGTAGAGCATCCCGTCGGTCCACTCGAGCTCGCCTCCGGAAAGCTCACGCACCCGCTTGAGGATCGCGTAGCCGTAGCTCTCGCCCTCGGCCAGGATCGCGAGCACGAGCGGCGTCGCCGAGGCCGCGACCAGGTCCTTGTTGATGTGCACAGGTCCTCCCACGGCTCGAAGACATATGCATAGTACCACTATGTATCAGGAGCTCCCGGACGACGGCCGGCGCCGCTGGGTCGTCGAGGAAGCGGACGGCGGCGAACGCGTCCGGCGGAGGGTTCAACCTGACTGCGTGACAGACGGCTATGACCCCCTCACCGAGGCCCTCGTGCGTGCGGCCCAGCGTGGGGACTGGAGCCTCGACCGGCTGCTGCGGTTCGCGAATATGGGGTTCGCGCCCGCGATCAGCCTCCTGGTCGGCGGCCGATGGATCGAGGGGATCCTCGCGACGGAGCAGGACTGGGCAGACCGGCTCGACGCCGACGTCGATGCGGGCATCGGCTGGGCGTCTGCACGCACCGCCGCTGAGTTCGGATCGATCAGCGACCCGGCGGGGGTCCCGCAGGATGTGCCGATGGTCGGCGACATCGAGCAGTTTCGGCAAACGTTCCGCCAGAACAACTTCCGGCAGTTCGTCGACGACCGGCGGGCCGTGGAGGCCGCCTTGGCGCAACGAGTCGAGGCGCTGGGTGACGACGAGGAGCTCACAGCCGAAGAGCAGCGAGAGATCGACACGCTGTCGGACCCGCTGCCGATCATCACGCTCCGCGACGTGATCATCGAGGGAGCCGTCCCCGCGAACAACCGTGCGCGGCCGATGCTGCGCGTCATGCGCGCACACGTGGCGGCGTGGCATCTCGGCCGCTCGGCCGCGATCCCGACCGGGCCGGGCGCGGCCTGACTGCGCATTTCACTGCGACGGAGGCTTCGCGGCGATCATCGCTCGCGACGCCGCACGCCGCCGCGCGCCGCGCCGCTCGCCGCCGACGTGGGCCGTGAGGTCCACAGCACCCGTAGTGCCGGCGGCTTGCGAAACACCAGCCCGCGTGGCGCGCTCGGGGCGGCCGGGTCCAGGTGGAGACCGGGCAGGCGGCGGAACAGCGCCGCCAGCGCCATGTTGGCCTCCAGGCGCGCCAGGTGCATCGCGATGCACGCGTGCGGTCCGTGCGCGAAGGCCAGGTGCCGCCGCGCGTTGCTGCGCGCCACGTCGAAGCGGTCGGGGTCGGTGAACAGCGCGGGGTCGCGGTTGGCGCCGGCGATCGAGACGCGCACCAGTTCGCGGCACCGGATCGGCACGCCGGCGAGCTCGACATCGGCGGTCGAGTAGCGATCCACGATCGCCGCGGCCGGCTCGAGGCGCAGCGACTCCTCGACCGCGTTTGCGAGCAGCCCAGGGGTCGCCGTGACGCGCGCGAGCTGGTCGGGATGGGAGAGCAGGTGCCAGGCCGCGTTCGCGATCATGCCCTCGGTCGTCTCGATGCCGCCAAACAGCAGCACGGCCGCGTTTGAGATCACGCGCTCGCGCTCCAGCCCGCCCGCCTCGCCGGCCGCGGCCGCCAGCAACGAGGCGCCGGCGTCGCGTTCGAGCGCGGGGGCGATCGCAGCGGAGAGCGCCGCGTAGGCCGCCGGGCCCTCGGCAGGCAACGGCCGCGCCGCCGTGAGATCGGTCACCGCCGCGACGATCCGCTCGTACCAGCCCAGGACCGCGGCGGCGCCGGCGTCGCGGATCCCGAGCGCGCGCGTGATCACGGCGACGGCCAACGGCCCCGCCAGATTTCGTCGCAGCTCCGTGCCGCCGCCCGGCTGCATCTCGTCGATCAGTCGCTCGGTCTCCTCCGCGACCAAGCGGGTGAAGCGTGCGTGCACTGCGCCACGGCGAAACGGCGGAGCGAACGGGTCGCGATGGCGGCGGTGCTCCTCGCCGTCGCGCGTCAGCATGCTCGGGCCGACCACCTGTCCGGTCGAAAAGCGCGGGTCGTCGACGGTGAACGTCTGCGGGTCGCGCATCACCTGCATCGCGAGGTCGCGGCGCGTGACGAGCCAGCCTCCCAACGCGGGCACCCATGACACCGGCTCGCGCTCGCGCAGACGCGCGAGCAGCGCGTGCGGGTCGCCCTCGAGCTGCTCCAGCGTGGCGGTGGCGCCGACCGCGAACCGCTCGGTCCTCCGGCTTTGCGCATCCATCGCGACGACCATAGACCGCCCGCGGGCGAGCAGTTGCTCAGCCGCCTGCCGGCCCTGCGCCTGGACGCGGCCGTCCGCAGCACGCCGCAGGGCCTGGCGTTCCACAAGCCGCCGGAGCTGCGCGTGCTCTGGACTCCTCAGCCGCGCCGCGACGCGGCTTCTGTCACTCCCACTGGTACGGGAGGAACTTGCCGTTGAGGACCACCTCGACGCGATCGCCGTCAGGATGCGCAACACGACGCAGCTCGATGTTGAAGTTGATGGCGCTCATGATCCCGTCGCCGAACTCCTCGTGGATGAGGGCGCGGAGCGCAGGGCCGTACACCCCGAGCGCCTCGTAGAAGCGATACAGCGTCGGATCGGCCGGGATCTCGAACCTCGGCCCGATCCGTTCCTTCGGGATCTCGGTCAGGCGCTCGCTTTCGCCGGCCTCCAGCCCGAGCGCCTCGACCGTCCGCCGTGCCTGCTCTACCGACAGCGGGTGCTGCCCCAGGAGCGCGGCGGTGGTGTGCACGCGCGGCCCTCCGACCCGCTCGGCCAGTTCGGTCCAGCTGAGGCCGGCGGCGCGGCGCGCCGCATCGATCGATTCGTGCATCTCAGGCGATCGCTTTGCAGATCATCCCGCCGTCACCTTCTCGACCGGGAGCGGTCTGGGCGGCGGGAGCCGCTTCGTTCCAGTGCGGAGGTTCGTCGAATAGAGGGTCAGGCCGACGAACGCCAGGCCGCCCACGAGGTTGCCGACCACGGTCGGGATCTCGTTCCACAGCAGGTAGTCGCCGATCGTGAAGTCGCCGCCCAGCAGGAGGCCCGACGGGAAGAGGAACATGTTGACGATCGAGTGCTCGAAGCCCATGTAGAAGAAGAGCATGATCGGCAGCCACATCCCGATCGTCTTGCCTGTCACCGTGGTCGACATCATCGCCGCGATCACGCCGGTGCAGACCATCCAGTTGCAGAGCATGGCGCGGATGAAGAGCGTGAGCATGCCGGCCGCGCCGTGGTCGGCGTAGCCCACCGTCCGGCTCTCGCCGATCGTGCCGATCTTCTGGCCGACGGCGTCCGGGACCTCCGTGAAGGCGAAGGTGAAGGTGACGGCCATCATCAGCGCGACGCAGAAGGCGCCGGCGAAGTTGCCGGCGAACACGAGCGAGAAGTTGCGCAGGACGCCGCGCCAGGTGACGCCGGGGCGCTTGTCGAGGAGGGCCAGCGGCGCCAGCATGAAGACCCCCGTCAGCAGGTCGAACCCGAGCAGGTAGAGCAAGACGAAGCCGACGGGAAAGAGGACCGCGCCGGCCAGCGGCTCTCCGGTCTGCACCGTGATCGTCACCGCGAACGCCGCCGCGAGCGCGAGGATCGCCCCCGCCATCGTGGCGCGGATCAGGGTGTCGCGGGTCGACATCAGGACCTTCGACGCGCCGGCATCGACCGCCTTGGTCGTGTACTCCGCGGGGGTGAGGTAAGCCATTGCCTGCTTTCTATGCGTGGGACGAGGCCGAACTTCCTGTCGACCGGCGGCTGCACCGTTCGCAGAACCAGAGCCTGCCTCCGCGACCCAGCGCGCGCTACGGACGGCAGTCGAACCTGCGCGTCCGGCTTTGTACACCTCGTCCTATTGCGTGTCCGGCGCTCGCCGGCCCGGATCGGCATGCGGTTGAACCACGCGTGTCGCGGGGGAGACTGGACCGTATGCCCGGCCCGGCCAAGGCGTCCACCGCCGCGAAGGCCCCCCGATGATCGCCGACGACGTCTTCGGCGTCGACGCCTGGACGGTTCCCGAGCGGCAGCTGCGGCTCGAACTGCTCTCGCAGACCGAGTCGGTCTTCGCGCTCTCCAACGGCCACTTCGGCCTGCGTGGCAACCTCGACGAGGGCGAGCCGTGGGGCCGGCCCGGGACGTACCTCAACGGCTTCTTCGAGCGGCGGCCGCTGCCCTACGCCGAGGCGGGCTACGGCGACCCCGAGACCGGCGAGTCGATGATCAACGTCACGAACGGCAAGGTCCTGCGCCTGCTCGTCGACGACGAGCCGTTCGACCTGCGCTACGGGACGCTGGAGCATCACGAGCGCACGCTGGACCTGCGCGCGGGCGTGCTGCGCCGCGAGGTGCACTGGCGCTCGCCCGCCGGTCAGGGCGTGATCCTGCGCACGACGCGCCTGGTCTCCTTCGTCCAGCGTGCGGTCGCCGCGATCTTCTACGAGGTCGAGCCCTACGGCGGCGGGGCGCGGATCGTCGTGCAGTCCGAGCTCATCGCCAACGAGCCGGTGCCCGAGGCGACCGACGACCCGCGTGCCGCGGCGGCGCTGCGCCAGCCGCTGCAGGGCGAGTTCCACGGCCACCACGACCTGCGGGGGAGCCTCGTGCACATCACCCGCGCCTCGAAGCGGCGGCTCGCCGCGGGAATGGACCATGTCGTCGAGGGCCCGCAGGACATCGTGACCGGCGCCGAGAGCGAGGAGGACCTCGCACGGGTGACCTTCACGACGGACCTCGCGCCGGGCGAGCGGATGCGGATCGTCAAGTTCCTCGCCTACGGCTGGTCGAGCCGTCGGTCGCTGCCGGCGCTCCGCGACCAGGTCGACGCCGCCCTGGCGGCCGCGATGCACACCGGGTGGGAAGGGCTCGTGGACTCCCAGCGCGCCTACCTCGACGACTTCTGGGCAGGCGCCGACGTCGAGCTCGACGGCGACCCGGCGCTCCAGCAGGCCGTGCGCTTCGGGCTGTTCTCGGTCCTGCAGGCGGCGGCCCGCGCAGAGGGCCGCGCGATCCCGGCGAAGGGGCTGACGGGCCGCGGCTACGACGGTCATTCCTTCTGGGACATGGAGACCTACACGCTGCCGGTGCTCACCTACGTCGCGCCGGGCGCCGCTCGCGACGCGCTGCTGTGGCGCCACTCGACGCTCGCGCTCGCGCAGGCGCGCGCGCGCGAGCTGCACCTGAAGGGCGTGACGTTCCCCTGGCGCACAATCTCCGGCAGCGAGTGCTCGGGCTACTGGCCCGCCGGCACCGCCGCGTTTCACATCAACGCGGACATCGCCGACGCCGTCCGGCGCTACCTCACCGCGACCGGCGACGCGGATTTCGAGCGCGGGCCGGGGCTCGAGCTGCTCGTCGAGACCGCGCGCCTGTGGCGTTCGGTCGGACACCACGACGCCAGCGGCGGCTTTCGCATGGACGGGGTGACGGGGCCCGACGAGTACACCGCGATCGCCAACAACAACGTCTACACGAACGTCATGGCGGCGCGCAACATGCGCGCGGCGGCGGCGCTCGCCACCCGGCACCCGAAGGAGGCCGGCGTGCTCGGCGTCGACGAGGAGGAGATCGCGAGCTGGCGCGACGCGGCGCACGCCGTCGTCATCCCGTACGACGAGGAGCTGGGCGTCACGCAGCAGAGCGAGCAGTTCACGCGCCTGCGCCGCTGGGACTTCGCCGACACGCCGCCCGAGCACTACCCGCTGCTGCTGCACTACCCGTACTACCTGCTGTATTCCAGCCAGGTCGTCAAGCAGGCGGACCTCGTCTTCGCGCTGTACTCCTGCGGCGACTGCTTCAGCGACGAGCAGAAGGCGCGCGACTTCGACTACTACGAGGCGATCACCGTGCGCGACTCCTCGCTGTCGGCATGCGTGCAGGCGATCATGGCCGCGGAGGTCGGGCACGTCGACCTCGCCTTCGACTACCTCGGCGAGACGGCGTACATCGACCTGCGCGACCTCGCGTTCAACACGAAGGACGGCGTGCACCTCGCGGCGCTGGCGGGCTCATGGCTCGTCGCGGTCGCCGGCTTCGGCGGCATGCGCGACCACGGCGAGACGCTGAGATTTGCGCCGCGTCTGCCGTCTAGCCTGTCGCGCCTGCGCTTTCGCATGCTCTACCGCGGCCGGCGCCTGCGCGTGACGGTCGCCGGCGCGGAGGCCCACTACGAGCTGCTCGACGGCGAGCCGGTGACGGTCGAACACCACGGCGAGCCGGTCGCGCTCGAGGCGGTCGGCCGGCCCGTCACGCGCGCGCTGCCGCCGGCGCGAACCTACGCCCGCCCAGATCAGCCGGCGGGTCGCGAGCCGCCGCTCGGCGGCCCCGGCGACTGAGCGCGCCGTCGCTTCCGGGGGGTCAGCCTCACCCCCGGACACCGACAGGCGTCATGGCGCTGCGCGCCGCGTGGGACGATCCTGCTGGTCGTGTCCACGTCTGCGATTCACACCCATGCGGCGCGCTGGGGCCGCGACTTCGTCTTCAACCTCGCCGGCGTGGTCACCGCGGCGGTCGCGCTCGTGCTGTGGACGCTCGGCAGCATCGTCAGCCTGGTCCTCGCGATCACCTACGTCGGGCTCTTCGCGGGGCTTGCAACGCTGCTGGCCATCCGCTGGCTGGCGCGCATCGAGCGCCGTCGCGCGGCGATCGTGCTCGGCGAGCCGATCGAGGAGCGCTACCGGCCGCTGCGCGACGAGCCGCGCTCCTACGCGGCGCGGCTGCACGAGCTCGTCGGGGAGGCGACGACGTGGCGCGACTTCGCGTGGGCGGCGGGCTGGGGCTGGATCGGCCCGATCACGTCGATCCTCGCCGCCGGGCTGTGGGTGACCGTGTTCGGAATGCTTTCGATGCCGACCTGGTACTGGGCGATCCCCGGCGGCTTCGACGTCGGCATCCTCGCGATCGATACGCCGGCGCTCGCGCTCGCGACCACCGCCGCCGGGCTGCTGCTGATCCCGCTGTGCGGAGTGCTCGTGCGGGCGATCACGGTCGGCGAGCTCACCGCGATGCGCTTCGTGCTGCGCCCGCGCGGCGAGGTGGCGGCGAGCCCGGCACCGGCGCCGGCGGCGCCCGCCGAGCTGGGGCCGCCGTTCGAGCTGCACGTCTCGCTGTCGCTGCTTGCGGCGCTCGTCGTGACGATCGTCTGGCTGGCGACCGGCGGCCCGTTCTGGCCGGTCTGGGTCTGGTTCGGGCTCGGGTCCCTCGTCACGCTGCACGCGGTCGCGCTGCGCAGCTGGGCAGCGCGCGGCGACGCCGAGCGGGCTTTCCGCGTCAAGGCCGAGTTCTGCGCGCTCGTCGCCGGCTACCTGTGGATCCTCTGGGCGCTGACCGGGGCGGGATATCCGTGGCCGATCTGGCCGATGCTCGGCATGGGCACCGCCGTAGCGCTGCGAGGCCTCGTGCTCTACGGCGACCGCCTGCCGTGGATCGACCGGCGCGCGCTCGTGCAGCGCGTCGACGTCCTAACGCGCACGCGGCAGGGCGCGCTCGACGTCCAGGCCGCCGAGCTGCGGCGCATCGAGCGCGACCTGCACGATGGTGCACAGGCGCGCCTCGTCGCGCTGAGCATGCACCTCGGCCGCGCCGAGGAGCGCCTCGCCGACCAGCCGGAAGCCGCCGCGCTCGTGCGCCGCGCGCGCGAGGATGCGGGCCTCGCGATCGCCGAACTGCGCGACCTCGCCCGCGGCATCGCGCCGCCGATCCTCGCCGACCGCGGGCTGAGGGCGGCGATTGAGGCGCTTGCGCGCCGCTCGGCGATCGACGTGACGATCGACGGCGATCCCGATCGGCGGCCGCTGCCGGTCGTCGAGACGGCCGCCTACTTCGTCGTCGCCGAGGCGCT
>DASYVZ010000635.1:0-3912 GCA_035936515.1 Solirubrobacteraceae bacterium
AGCATCCCCATGAGCGCGTTGATCTGCGAGAGGTCGTGGAAGCGGTGCTCGTGCAGCAGTCGAGCCGCGCCGTCGACGTACAGCGTGTCCTCGGCGGTCGCCGCGAGATCGGTGAACGCCGGCATGAGCGAGTCCAGGAAGCGGCGCTCGCTCGACGAGAGCGTCCGGTCCGCCAGCCGCGCATGCAGCTTGCGCGCCCCGAGGCCGATGCCGGCCAGCTGCTCGTTGAGAAACTCGGCCGCCCAGGCGACGAGGCCGCTGTCGACGGCCGCCGAGAACGTCAGGACGCGCTTCGAGACGCCGCCCGTCGAGGTGATGATCACGACCATCACGATCTGCGGCTGCAGGAGCAGCACCTCGATGTGGCGGATCGTCGCGGTGTCCAGCGGCGGGGCGGACACGATCGCCAGGAGGTTGGTGATCTGCGAGAGCGTCTCGGTCGTGGCCCGCATCGCCTCGTCGACCTCGCGGCGCGTGAGCTCGAGCTCCAGCGATGCGCGCTCGCGCTTGTCGGGCAGCAGGCGGTCGACGAAGTAGCGAAAGCCCATGTCGGTCGGCACGCGCCCCGCGGACGTGTGCGGATGGGCGAGCAGCCCGTGCTCCTCGAGCATCGCGAGCTCGTGGCGCACCGTCGACGGCCCGGCCTGCAGGTCGGGGTCGGCCGCGAGCGTGCGCGATGCGACGGGCTGGACGGTCGCCTGGTAGGCGAGCACGACCTTGCGCAGGATCAGCTCTTGGCGCGGCGTGAGCACGCGCTCGATTGTACGAGCGCCGCTCAGCGGCGGCGGCGAACGGGTTGACGCGATCGGCGGTTCGGAGATAGATTCGGCGCTGAGGAGACGGGTCTGTCTCTCACACGCACGAGGGGACTTACGTGGGAGTCGGCCCAGGCGAGAAGCGCGGCGCATCCGCCGCTTCGCAAGCGCACGCGGCGGTGGCAGCCTGCAAGAGACCAACACGAGGAGACACGCATGAGCGAGTACGACCCGAGGACCGACACGGGAATTCCCACCGAGCCGGTCGGTTCGCTGCCGCGGCCGGCCAAGCTGCAGACGGCCTACGCCGAGTACGACGAGGGCAAGATCTCCAAGGAGGACCTCGAGAAGCTGCAGGACGAAGCGGCCAAGGAGTCGATCGAGCGCTTCGAGGCGACGGGATCGCCGATCATCTCCGACGGCGAGCAGCGCTGGTCGTCGTTTGCGACGTATCCGATCGCCGACACGCTGGCCGGCACCGGCCTGGCCGAGAACCTCGCCCCGGGCGGCCAGTTCTTCGCGATCTTCGCCGACGGCCACGGTCGCCAGCTGCCCAAGCTCACGGGCGGCCCGCTGAAGTACAACTTCTACGCCGCCGACACGCTGAAGAAGTCGCTGCCCTACGCCTCCAAGCCGATGAAGCAGGCGGTCATCGCGCCGTCGATGCTCGCGCTGCTGTACCCGCTGAAGGACCCGGTCGAGGGCTACTCGCGCGAGGAGTTCGAGGAGGACGTCGTGCAGGAGTGCACGACCGACATCCGCAAGGCCTTCGAGGCCGGTGCCGCTCGTGTCTCGATCGACTTCACCGAGGGCCGGCTGGCCACCCGCGAGGATCCGCGGAACCCGTGGACCGGCGCCGGCCTGCTGCCGCACTTCATCGAGCTCAACAACCGCGTGCTGGCGAATTTCTCGGATGAGGAGCGCAAGAAGATCGGCATCCACACGTGCCCGGGCGGCGACCGCGACTCGGTCCACTCCGCGGACGTGCCGTACAACAACCTCCTGCCGGAGATGTTCAAGATCAACGCCGGCTACTTCCTCATCCAGCTCTCCTCCGAGCGCGAGAAGGACCCGGTCTACGAGTCGATCGGGCAGCACAGCCGCGACGATCAGATGTGCTACATCGGCGTGACGAACCCGCTCAGCCCGCGTCCCGAGAGCGCGCAGGAGATCTGCGACGCGATCGTCCGCGCCGCGGACTTCATCCCGAAGGAGCGCCTCGGCACGACCGACGACTGCGGGTTCTCGCCGTTCTCGATCGACGAGAAGCCCAACCACGGCTCGCCGGACTACGCCCGCGAGATCGCCTTCCAGAAGATCGCCAACCGCGTGGAGGGCACCCGCCGCGCCGCCGAGAAGCTCGGCGTCGGCTAGACCCACGGCGGTCGCCCCCCGGGGTGACGTGATCAGACAGAGCGGCCCTCCTCCGGCGGGCCGCTCGCTGATTGCGCGTCGCGCCGTGGCACGCCCTGAAAGCCTGACGACGGCCGGCGCTACGGCTCGACGCGTAGCTGCGCCTCGGCGTTGCGGATGATCCGCTTGCCGTCCTGCTCGCAGCTGGTCTCGACGACGACGGTGCCGTCGTCGCGCACCTCGCGCACGCTCCCCGTCACCGTCAGCTCGACCTCGGGCACGCCCATGCCGCGAAACTGCACGGACAGGCGCTTGAGCGACGCGGGCCCGCCGCCCGTGTCCGTGAGGGCACGTGCGACCTGCGCCATCGTGTACAGGCCGTGCAGGATCCGGCCCGGCAGCCCGACCTGGCGCGCGAACTCGTCGTCGATGTGGATCGGGTTGAAGTCGCCCGAGGCCCCCGCATAGCGCACGGTCAGGTGCTTGTCGGGCATCACCGACAGCGGCTCGAGCTCGTCACCGGGCTGCATCAGGCGCCCCGCACGATGTTCGACCACAGCGCCGTGCAAACCGTCTCGCCGCGGGTGTTGACCGACACCGACTCGAAGACGAAGAAGCCATTGCCGCGGCGCTCGCTGACGTCCTTGAGCGTCGCCGTCGTCGTGATCTCGTCGCCCGCGACGACGACGGGTCCCCATTCGAACTCCTGGCCGCCGTGCACCATGCGGCCGAAGTCGATCCCGACCTCCTCGTCGAACAGCGCCGGCCAGACGGCGGGCAGGCTGTAGACGACGGCGAACATCGGCGGCGCCACGACGTCGTCGTAGCCCTCGGCGCGCGCCGCCTCGACGTCGAGATAGAGCGGGTTGGTCTCCCCCACGGCACGCGCGTACTCGCGGACCTTCTCGCGCCCCACGGCGTAGGTCGCCGGGGCGAAGCGCTTGCCGATGGCGTCGGTGTTCACGGCCATGCGGTCGCGAGTTCTAGCAGGCGCCGCCCGCGGACCCCGCGACGTGCCGCGTCTCAGATGATGGTGGCGACCGTGCCGCCGTCCGCCGACCAGGCGGCGCCGGTGACGGTCGAGGCGCGCTGCGAGCAGAGAAAGACGATCACCGATGCGACCTCGTCGGCCGACGCCATGCGGCCGAGCGGGATCTTCGCGGCCTGCGCGGCGAGCGCCGCCTCGGGCGTGATCCCCTGTGCGGCCGCCGCCTGCTCGGCGAGGCCGCCCGTGCCCGTCCACAGCGGCGAGGAAACGGCGCCGGGCGCGACGGCGTTGACGAGCACGGCGTCCGCCGCGTAGCGGTCGGCGAAGACGCGCGATAGCGACAGCTGCGCAGCCTTCGTCACGGCGTAGGCCGGGTTCGTCAGCGACGGGCGCTTGCCCGCCGACGAGCAGACGTTGACGATCCGGCCGCCGCCGCGGGCGGCCATGAGCGGCGCCGCCTCGCGCATGAGCCGCATCGGCCCCATGACGTGCAGCTCCCACTGCGACTGCCAGTCGTCGTCGCTGAGCTCCTCGAGCGGGCGCACGAAGCTCGTCCCCGCATTGTTGACGAGCACGTCGACGGTGCCGAAGCGCTCGACGCATGCGGCCACGATCGCTGCCGCGTCGTCGGGATTCGTGACGTCGGCACGAAAGACGCCGTCGCCCGATCGCGCGACCGACAGCACGTGCGCGCCCTCGGCGTGGAGCATCCGCGCGCTCTCGAGGCCGATGCCGCGCGTCGCGCCGGTGACGATGCAGGCCTTGCCGCGCAGCCCCAGATCCATGCGCCCGTCCTACCGCCGCGCGCGCTCGGCG